>JAPYPO010000158.1:0-7011 GCA_029937645.1 Candidatus Hydrogenedentota bacterium | reverse complement strand
CACGCTCGAAACGCACGGTCGGCCTGATAGACCTGTATCCGACTCTCGTCGAACTGGCCGGGCTGCCTTCGCGGGACGGCCTCGACGGCCGAAGCATCGCGCCGCTGGTGCGAAATCCACAGATGGAATGGCCTTACCCGGCTATCGTAACGCACCGCCTTAGCCACGCCATCCGGAACGAGCAGCATCACTACATTCGCTATGAAGACGGCTCGGAAGAACTGTACGACATAGCCGCCGACCCTGAATCGTGGAATAATCTGGCGTCCGATCCGAAGTACACGGATACAATCGACGACTTGAAGAAGTGGCTGCCGGAAGTACACGAGCAATACGTCAACCTGGACGCGCTAGAGGATCGCTAACACCCATAGACCGCTTAGCGTGGCGTAGCCGCAACCATAGAAAGCGTCCCTAACGAACTCTGTTCAATTGGCATTGACGACCCTCAACGAAAAGGCATCTCCGCGTACTCCGCGTCTCCGCGGTGAATTCTATTTTTTTCTCACCGCGGAGACGCGGAGCGCGCGGAGATGCTCCTGAATTCGCCCTCAATTTTTCTTCTATTTATTGGCGCGATAAATTAATGCTCCTTCGTGGCAAAACGTAAATTATGATTCACCACGAATTTCTTAGTATGGCGTAGCCGCAACCAATGAGTGTCACGCAAAGACGCAGAGACGCAAAGGGGCATTGACATGGCAGGTGGAGATGCCGTCAGCCAGAGTTCTTTGCGCCCTTGCGGCTTCGCGTGGGTTAAATTAGCTCCAGTTTCTCCTTTGTTCTCAAAGGACTCGTAAGATTCGTCACTCGAAAAATTTGCTAAGAAAACAAATTCTGACGGATAGCAGCACAAAAGAGAATTAAGCGCTGTTTCTACTGTCTGCGGACTGCATCCTCGCTCCGAGAGGATAGTGATATGAGCCTGAAAACAAAGACGGTTCAATATTTTGGGCCCACGGGCCGCGTCAATCTTTTCTCAGGGGAAAATTCGTGCTATTCTTTTCAGTACAATTCTTGAATATCGAATAAAATAGGGATTCTTGCCTCCATGCTACGGACCTCTTCAGCGCTTCTTTCGTTTTGCTGCTTCGTTTCGGGCGTCGCCTTTGCGGAAGGGTTTGCGCAAGGGTTTGAGGCCGACGTCAAGTCCCTGATTGATACGTCGTGCATTCGCTGTCACGATGCGGAGACGAAGACGCCGCTCAATATGGAAACCCTGGATTACGATCTGGCGAATCCCGATGCGTTTCGCCAGTTGGTGAGGATCTTTGATCGGGTTCAGGACCGCGAAATGCCGCCTCGTTCGGAGCCGAGGCCCAAGAGGGCCCTGCTTGAAAAGACACTCGCTTCGTTGAAGGACGCGTTGCTCGAAGCGAATCTTGCCGCTCGGAATAACCAGCGCGTTACCTTGCGCCGCCTTTCCCGGATCGAATACGAATACACTATCCAGGATCTGCTGGGAATTCATGACGAACTGGGGAGATTCTTGGCTGCGGATATCGACTCTGCCCGTTTCGATACGGTCACGGTGGGACAGCGAATCTCGCCAGTCCATGTGCGGAAGTATCTGGAGACCGCCAATCGCGCGCTCGACTTGGCAATCCCACTGGGCCCGCGCCCACGAAGTGAACCCTTTTTTATCACCTACGTGAATTCGGAGACGATTGACCGGCCGTTTGAGAACGACGGAAACCTAATGAAGAGGTTGGACGACGGTGTGGTCTTGTTCATAACAAGAGAGCCCCACTTGAGGACCGATTATCAAGGGCTCAAGATAGAATACCCCGGCCTTTACCGCATCAGGGCCGAAGCCTCCGCGTACCAGGCGTACTCGCCTGTGACGTTGCTAATCAATCAAACAAACGAAAAGAAGGGTGGAAGGAGGCTACTTGCGGCCTTTGATCTATATCCCAATGAAACTCGAACCATCGACTTTACCGCCTTATTGCAACCAGACGACTACCTTTTTCCCGCCCCCTACGATGTAAACCCTGCGCCGGATGGAAGGGGCGTTAAGGAGATGGCACAAAGTACAGCAGTCGCGACAACGAGAGCGGACCTAGCAAAAGTCGAAGGCCACGCGAAAGCGTACAAAGGCGAAGGCATCGCGTTCAAGTGGCTCACAGTCCAAGGCCCCCTCGTCGAAACATGGCCGCCCCGGAGCGCACGGCAATTGCTGACGGGCGTCGAGTTTGTCGAGCGGGACGCTCCGAGAAACTCAAGCCGGGCCTTCGATATCAAGGTCGCGAAAGAGCCTATCGAACATGTCGCTGACATTGTCGCGCGGCTTGCCCCCCTTGCGTTTCGGCGTCCACCCGAAGAAGGCGAATTGGAGGCGCTCACCCGGTTGGCCGAACCCGCGATTGCACAAGGCAGCGACTTTTCCGAGGTAATCCGCGTTCCACTGCGCGCGATACTAAGCTCGCCTCAGTTCCTCTTCCATTTCGGTACTCCGGGCGAGTTGGACGACTTTGCCCTGGCGACACGGCTGTCCTATTTCTTCTGGAAAAGCATGCCCGACGAGGAACTTTTTCAACTGGCGCTCTCTGGCACGTTGTCCGAACCCAAGGTGCTTGAGCAGCAAGTCGACCGCATGCTGGACGATGAAAAGTCGATGCGCTTCGTTAAGGATTTTCTCGGCCAGTGGTTGCGGCTCGACGAGGTCGACGCGACCCTTCCCAATGTACGTCTCTATCGGTATGACGATGTATTACATTTGACGGTATCGCGGGAAACCGAGTTATTCTTTGCGGAATTAATAACGCAAGACCTGAGCGTCAGAAATTTCATTGACTCAGACTTTACCTTTCTAAGTCGCCGGCTGGCGGAGCACTATGGGATTCCAGGGGTTATGGGACAGCAGATGCAGAAAGTGACCTTGCCGGAGGACAGTCCCCGTGGAGGCCTCCTGACTCAGGCCAGCATTCTCAAACTCACCGCGGATGGATCGTCGACGTCGCCGGTGAAGCGCGGCAACTTTATAGTGACAAATCTACTCGGCCAGCCGCCAAGTCCGCCGCCCGCCGACGTCGTCGTCGCGGAGCCCGATACGCGGGGAACGACGACGATTCGCGAACAGTTGGACAAGCATCGCAACCTTGAGACCTGCGCAAAGTGCCACGACCACATTGACCCACCCGGATTCGCTTTGGAGAGCTTCGATCCCACCGGCGGATTTCGGACGAAATACCGGATAGCAAATATAGACGCGGGGTTGACGACTAAGGGAGAATTTGACCATGATCTGCTTTGGTCTACCGATCTATGGCGGGAAGGGCTGGACGTTGATGCGAGCGGCATTACAGAGGACGGGGAGCCCTTCTCCGGAATACAAGAATTCAAGGAACTCTTGTTCAAGCAGGAAGATCAAATTGCCCGTCACTTCATCTCGCAGCTCGTGAGCTATGCAACGGGAGGCGAAACTCAGTTCGCCGACCGAGAGGAATTGTCGCGAATCGTCGAACAAACTCGCAACAGCGGGTATCCCGTGCGGTCCATCATTCACATGATCGTGCAAAGCGACCTATTTAGGAGCAAATAGCTATGTTTCGCCCCCTTGATCGACGCACCTTTCTGAAAGCTGCCGGAGTCTCGCTGGCATTGCCGCTGTTGGAGACCATGAACCGTCCCCTGGCGAAAGCCGCCACGGACGTGCCCATGCGGATGGTGATCGTCTGTAATACGCTGGGTTTGCATAAGCAGGCGTTGTTCCCCAAAACACCCGGAGCCGACTACGAGTCGACCGAATACCTGGAAGTTCTGAAGGACCACAGGCAGGATTATACCCTGTTTTCAGGACTCTCCCATGAGGATCAACTAGGAGGCCTCGAACCTCATACGAGCGAGTGGAGCTGGTTGACAGCCGCGCGGAATCCGGGGAATTCTGTATTTCGCAACAGCATATCAGTCGATCAGGTTGCGGCGGAGAAGCTCGGCTATGTGACCCGTATCCCATCGGTGGCTCTCGGGAGCCGGTCAAAAATGAGTCAGTCAATCACGAGGAACGGTGTCATGGTCCCGGCTGAGAATAGCCCGGCAAGATTGTTTACCCAATTATTCCTGCAGGGGACGCCTCGCGAAGTCGAGCAGCAAAAACAAAATCTGGACAACGGGCGCAGCATCCTCGATACGCTGATGTCCATGACCAAGGGCCTCGACCATCGCGCGAGTTCGGAGGACAAAGAGAAATTGGATGAGTATTTCGAGTCCGTCCGCAAGGCGGAACAGGACATTACTGAGGCGCAATCATGGATGGATATACCGAAACCGCTGGTCGATAAAGAGCCGCCCGAGGACATCCAGGAATATACCGATATCATTGGCAAGACCCAACTGCTGATGAACATGATCCCCTTGATCGTTCAAACGGACTCATCGCGAGTGGTCACTTTGATGATTCACGCCGATCACGGGACCGTGAAGATAGAAGGTGTTACGGAAGGCCATCACGACCTGTCTCACCACGGGAAGAATCCAGTTAAGATCGCCGAGTTAAAAAGTATCGAGACCAAGGTAGTCGGTTGTGTCGACAGCCTCCTGACACAACTGAAAGACAAGAACGAGGCCGGCGGCAACTTGCTCGACAACACTATGGTTCTCTTCGGAAGCAACCTCGGCAATGCTAATAATCATAATCCGTCCAACCTACCCATCATTTTTGCGGGCGGCGGATTCGACCACGGCCGCTTTGTCGCCCACGACGAGGACAATAACGCGCCGCTGTGCAACTTATTCCTCACGATGCTAAACAATATGGGGATAGAAACAGACTCCTTCGCCCAAAGCACCGGCGCGTTGAGCTGGTAGGGGTCGCGATCAATGTACGAACGCCGTTAACCGGCCTTACCAGCCGCGCCAGTTCTGCCCTGGACACTGGCCTCGCACGTTCGTAAGCCGTTTGAATACAAGAAGTTATACACCACTTGTCGTCGTTATAAAGTCGAGCGAAGCGGGGCAAAATTAAGGGAGGGGGCAGCTTGTTGAAATTTTCGCATTTGGCCGATCTGTGCTATTCTCAGCGTAATTAATGAATATCGAATAAAGTGGGGATTCTTGCCTTCATGCTACGGACCTTCTCAGCGCTTCTTTCGTTTTGTAGCTTCGTTTCGGGCATCGCCTTTGCCCAAGGGTTTGAGGCCGACGTCAAGTCCCTAATTGATGCGTCATGCATCCACTGTCACGATGCGGAGACGAAGACGCCGCTGAATCTGGAGGACCTCGATTACGATCTAGCGAATCCCGATGCGTTTCGCCAGATGGTAAAGATCTTCGACCGCGTCGAAGACCGCGAGATGCCGCCCCGTTCGGAGCCCCGGCCCAAGAGGGCCCTCGTTAAAACAACGCTCGCTTCGCTGAAGACTGCGTTGCTCCAAGCCAATCTTGCCGCCCGGCAAGACCAGCGCGTTTCGTTGCGCCGTCTTTCGCGGATCGAATACGAATACACACTTCAGGATCTGCTCGACATTCCCGACCCCTTGGGGAAATGGATCCCTGGGGATGCTAAGGCCGCTGATTTCAATACCATCGCGGACGGCCAGCAGATGTCGGCGGTCCATGTGCGAAAATATCTGGAGAACGCCGATCGCGCGCTCGACTTGGCCATCATACTCGGCAAACGCCAACTGGACGCACCTCACGTCTTTGATTATGCCGACGCCCCCTATCCCGCCATTTATTTTAAGGACGACGGTATCGCCGGGGGGCTGCTTAAGAAGTTGCCGGATGGGGTCGGCTCGTTCCTCAATTTTCAGGATGGATTTCGAACGGATCGCATTCCGAAATGGCATCAGGATGGAAGCGGATTCAGACTGGAGTATCCGGGCCTGTACCGCGTTACGGCGGAAGTCTATGCGTATCAAGCGTATTCCCCAATCACCATAGCGCTTACGCAGACGAACGATAAGAAGAGTAATTCCAGGTTACTTGGAGCCTTCGATCTCCAAGCCGATGAAACGAAGGTCCTGGAACTTATCACCTATTTGGAGCCGGACGACTACCTGTACCCGAGCCCCTACGATCTCCGCCCCCCGAAGGAAGGTCCGAGTTTCATGGAGGCCGAAGGCCGCGCGTTGACCTACGGCGGTGAAGGCTTTGGAATTAAGTGGATCGCCTTTGACGGCCCCCTCGTCGAATCCTGGCCACCGCCCAGTACGCAGGAATTGCTGACCGGCCTCGAAATAATCGAACGCGAAGGCCCGCAATACTCGGAGGAGGAACAGGGGAGCTTCGAGATTAAACTCTCGAAAGAGCCTATCGAGCATATTACGGACATCGTCAAACGGATTCTCCCCCTCGCATTTCGACGCCCAGCGCGAGAAGGCGAAGTCGATTTTTTTGTTAGCCTGCCCGAGCCCTATGCAACGGAGAGCCATGATTTCCTCAAGGCAGCGCGCGTTCCATTGCGCGCGATCCTAAGCGCGCCAGAATTTTTGTACCACATCGGCGAGTCCGGCCCGTTGGATGATTTTGCGCTGGCAGCCCGGCTGTCCTATTTCCTGTGGAAGAGCATGCCCGACGAGGAACTGCTGCAACTCGCGCTCTTCGGCATGCTGTCCGAACCTGAGGTGCTTAAGCAACAAGTTGATCGCATGCTAGATGACGAGAAGTCCAAGCGCTTCGTGAAAGATTTTCTCGCACAATGGATCAAGCTCAGCGACGTTGGTGCGTCCGCTCCCAACAAGAAGATTTATGGGGAATATGACCCTGTGTTGGGTCAGGCGATGCCCTTGGAAACGGAGTTGTTTTTCGCGGAATTGATTAAGGAAAACCTAAGCGCCGGGAATATAATCGACTCCGACTTCACCTTCGTGAATCGCCGGTTGGCGAAACACTATGGCCTTCCAGAAGTCTGGGGCCAGCAGATGCAGAAAGTTACGCTGCCCGAGGACAGCCCGCGTGGAGGCCTCCTGACTCAGGCAAGCATTCTTAGGCTCACGGCGGATGGCAATACGACCTCGCCCGTGATACGCGGCAATTTCATCGTCTCGAATATACTGGGCGAACCCCCCA
>JAPYPO010000157.1 GCA_029937645.1 Candidatus Hydrogenedentota bacterium | reverse complement strand
ATCGATGCCGGCGGATCTCAAGATGACTCTTCCAAATGGGAAATCCGGGATTAATTAAGATGCTCTAGCCAAACGTGATAATATGGGCTCGGTTGGCGACAACGAATGAAGACAGTTCAGGAGGAATTATGACGACCCGGCGCGTGTATTTGACGTATAACGAGGAAAGCGTTACCAAACCGCTCATTTATCTTATGGGCCAGAAGTTTGACGTGATTACCAACGTGCGCATCGCGTCAATCAAGGGGGACATGGGCCTCGTCGCCCTGCAAGTTGACGGCGAAGAAGCCGAGTTGGAAGCCGCGCTCGCGTGGATCACATCCGAAGGCGTCACCGTCGAGCCCATTGCAAAAGGCGATGCGGTCTAGCCGGTCACATTTCGTCTTAGGGCATCCGGGTCTCGCGCTATTAGGCACGCGCGTTCGAGATCGAGCTTCCCTTCGGTAAGGAGACGACGGAGCGCCGCGTCCACAAAGATGGAACCGGGCGCACTCGTCATCAGGTTCTGGATTTGATCCAGGTTGTTCGTCCGTATCGTCTGGCGAATGGGGTCGTTGAGAATCAGAACCTCGGGCACGAGTACCATTTCACTGGCGTCCGCCGAAGGCAGCAAGCGCTGGCTGATGATCGCCTGGAGGGTGTTGGCCAGCGCGTGCCTGGCCGTATGCTGGCGTTTCTCCCCATACATCGCAAGAATCCGGCGAATCGTCGAGATGCCGTCCGGCGTAGGGAACGTGGCGATGACGAGCCGTCCATTTTCCGCCGCGTGGAGGGCCAGATCCATCACATCGGTATCCAAGACCTTATCGACCACGATAACGTCGGGGTCTTGGCGCAAGACATTTTCCATGCCTTCTCGCACGCTGCTGACATCGGTGCCTACTTCGCGTTGTTTAATAAGGCTGCGCTGGTTTTGGTGGATATATTCGATGGGATCTTCCAGCGTGACGATGATGCGGTCTTTTTCTTGATTGATGGCTTGGACCATCGCGGCGATCGTCGTGCTTTTACCGCAGCCCGCCGCGCCCGTCACCGCGACGAGGCCCGCTCCCATCTGCGCAATTTTCGAAATGATATCGGGTAGGCCGAGCTCCATCAGGCTGGGGGCTTCGGTCTGGACGGCATGGAAGGTTGCCTCGATATTCCCCCGCTGATAGAAGGCCGCAACCCGCCACCGGCCCAGCCCGGGCACGGTGAATGGAAAATAGACTTCGCGCTGCCGTTCGAGCGCTTCGCGCCGCCCGGGACTGAGCAGCCCTAAGATAAGCGCTTCGACCAAGTCCCGCGAAAGGGGGTTGCGCTCAGGCGTGAGGCGGCGCCGAATTCGGTACACAGGCGGGCTGCCCGCCGATATATGGAGATCCGTAGCGTCTTCCTTAAGCATGCGTTCGAGCAGGGGCACGATGTCGATGGAGCGAACCAGTTTCTCGATGTGGCTCGGGTCGTGAATGGTCTCGGGATCGAATTGGACACCGTATTCGCAACCGGAATCGTCCGGCAGTTCACGGACAATACGCACCACGGTCGCCGTGCAGTTCAGCGGATCCTGGCCCCCCGGAATCGTGAGCGTCAAACGGATCCGCGACGAAATCGGTATCTTTAATTTGGACACGAAGGCGACGCCGGGCACAGAGATATTCGTGGTTTGCGTGTCATGGGTGCCTGCGAGTTCGCCCGTGCCATCGACGACCAAGAATTCCATCGGCATCTCTGAGGATACCCGCCGGTTCTGCCGAAGTTCCGTATCTCTAAATCCCATGGAGACCTCCTGTGTGCGCAGGGCCGTGTGCGGTCGACCCAATCTGGCACTTTATATTATCGTGGCAGTCTATCACACGCGGGAAAAGTTGGCCAACGATCCGCCGAGTCAAGATCCGCCCAGTCTAGCCCGCAGCCAATTCGTCCGACACCGCTTCGAGGATGGGGACGATCATTTTCTCTGAAAAATCGAATGCGATGCCGGCTTCTTGAAAAAGCGCTGGAAGAGGCTGTGACCCACCCAGGGCCAGAGCGCTCTTGTAGAGCCGTAACGCCTCGCTCGGATTCGCCTTGGCGTGCAGCCATAACTGAAACGCGCCAAGCTGAGCGATGCCGTATTCGATGTAGTAGAAGGGAACTTCAAAAATATGGAGTTGGCGTTGCCACAGGAGGGCTTGTTCTTCCTCGAAGCCGGACCAGTCGATGACGCCGCCGTTAAAGCGGTTGTGAATCGCCATCCACTGGCTGTGCCGTTCGTCGTGTGAATGCCCTGGATGCGTGTAGAGCCAATGCTGATACGCGTCCACCGTAGCGACCCACGCAAGCAGCGTAATCTTATCGCGAAAAAAGACGCGGCGCGAACGGCGGATCTCTTCTTCGGTATAGAATGGAGAAAGGTGTTCGCCCGCGAGGAGTTCCATGCCGAAAGAGGCCACCTCGCAGAATTCGATGGGCGCATGACGGTAAGCCAGGATCGGCTGATTCGCCGAGGCAAGCGCGTGGAAGGCGTGACCGCCCTCGTGGAGAAGCGTCTGCACATCGTCGTCGATGCCGACGGCATTCATGAAGATAAACGGCTTGCGGGCTTCAGCAAGTGTCTCTTGAAATCCCCCCGGCGCTTTGCCTTTTCGATTGGTTAAATCCAGCAATCCTTGATCCGCCATCGCCGCGAACTGATCACCCAATGCTGGGTCCATTGCGCGAAAGATCGCCTCCGTGCGCTCCGTGAATTCCCCGGCATTCGCGAAGGGCACCAGCGGCGCGCGTCCCTCCGGATCGACCGCCGTGTCCCAGGGGCGAAGCGTATCGAGTCCAAGAGCCGAGGCACGCTCCCGGAGTTGGGAGGCGAGTAGCGGCACCACGCAATCGGCGACGGTGTCGTGGTACTGCACACAATCCGCTGGCGTGTAATCGAATCTATGCAGCGCCCGGAATTGATACTCAAGAAAATTTTCAAACCCAGCGTTCCGGGCGATGCGAGTCCGAATCTCGATCATCTCATCCAGAATGCCATCCAACCGGTCCGCGTCTTCCAGCCGCCGCGCCGTGTTTGCGCGCCACGCCGACTCGCGAAGAGCCCGATCCGGTTCTTCGAGATAGACCGCCAATTGGTCCAGTGTCTTCTCATCGCCTTCAAACTCTACGGTCATCGCACCGCAGATAGTCTGGTACTCTTGGGCGAGTAGCTCATCCTCCGTCTCAAGCGACACATTTTCCGACCGATAGAGCGCTACATCCGAAGCGAGGGCGCGGTCGTAAACGGCGTAGGTGTCCACCGCGCAAGGGAAACGCTCAATCGCAGCCAGGTATTTCTTGCTAAGTGCGTCGGAAAGGGATTTGACTAAGGGCGCAACCGTTCGCACGAAATCGGTGAAAGCCGCAGCGTAGGCTTCGTCATCCGTTTGCGATGCCATGCGAATATACAAGACAGCCCGTGTCTGGTCGATGGCCGCTTGCAGCTCGGAGTTGTGGCGAAGGAAAGCCTCGACCTCGCTGCGCGAAGTGAGCTCGCGTTGCTCAATCTCGTGGAACAACGCCGCTACCGTGTCGGGGTTACCCAGATCGGCTCCGTCCGGTACGAACTCACGGGGGGTGTACGGCGCGAGCGTGTTTCCCTCCAACAACTCCGACATGGAAACTCCGCTCCTTTGGGCGCTCTTCGGATCACGCGAATTGGGAATAGTCTTGAAAGGAGCTACTTGCGCCGGGGAGGACGCGTGTATTTCTGGCGAGTCCGTTGGCCCGCTTTCAGTTTGGCGGCTTTTGCGGCGGCCTTGCCCTGGTAGGTATTCTTGCCACCCACATCCAGGGGACGGTACTTGAATGTTACGATAATGACCAGCACAATGAAGGCCAGCTCCAAGTATATAAGCCCCTCGGGATGGTACAGCGTTTTATCCCACCACGGCTCGAGGACCGGCGTCGTGAATGATCGGCCCAGATTTGGATTCCCGTCGCCCAGGGCTTCAAAGGTGGACTCTTTCTTGAACCAGCCAAAGAACCGCACGATACAAGTGAGAATGACATGTACGATTGCGTAGTAGAGGGCGCTTTCGAAGCAAAGGCCAATGAAGGGAAAGGTCTGCTTGCGAAATATAATGATGATGGGTAGAGCGCAGCCCACAACAATAAGATAACCCGTGAGATTTTCTTGTACGTGCGCGATGACCTCATCCATTCAGCTTCTCCTCATAGATTTCTGCTCAGGATGGTAGCACAGGCCTCACGACAGTGCAACGGGATCGCCGCGGTTCGGGGCACTTTTCAAGGCTGCCCCCTATTTGCTATACTTCGACCGTTGAGCGGCTACCTTCGGGCGGCCGTTTTTTTGAACGAACGCGTGCGACTGACTCAAATTCGGACCAACGATGAATGACAAACTGTATGTGACCCGAGACGGCCTGGTTAAGATGAAGGCCGATCTGGCCAGTATGAACGAAGAGCGCCTGAAGATCGCCGATACGATCGAGAGCGCACGGGAACTAGGCGACCTGAAGGAAAACGCGGAGTACCATGCCGCGAAGGAGGCCCAGGCCCTGCTGCACGCTCGCATACGGGACTTGGAAGACAAGGTCGCCCGCTCTGTCATCCTCGAAGATCAAGACATCGACATCAGCAAGGCCTACGTCGGCGCCACCGTGCGCGTATTGAATCAAAAGACTAAGAAGGAATCCAACTACATTCTGGTTAGCCCCGTGGAAGCGGACATGGCCTCGGGAAAAATCTCCACGGAATCGCCCGTCGGAAAAGCACTCTTGGGGAAATCGGTCGGCGATGTGGCGAAGGCTAGCGTACCCGCAGGTGACCTGCCCCTAGAGATTCTAGAAATTACCCGCGACTGACGGGCGTGTCTGCGCGCTGGTCAAACCATCAAGGAATTCCAGCAGCGAAAAAGTAGGGAAGAGTGTATATTCCGGTTATTGTGAGCCTCCTGTTAAGGAAGTCGTTCTCAAGACCACCCTCACCTTAATCCTCTCCCTGAGGGAGAGGAAATAGCGTTTTGGATTTAGGAAGGCGTTCTACTCGACCGAAGGACAACGTTCTCCATCCCTCTCCCTCAGGGAGAGGATCAAGGTGAGGGTGGTTCTTTATCTCAATTTTCCGCGAAGCGGGTTCTGGCTCGCAATGACAGGTAGAGAGACTGGTGCCCTAGGCATCTAATGATGATTTCGCGTCGGCGCCCCACCCCTCTCGTCAACGATTTTCCGTCACAACGCACGAAAACAGCAGCCGAAAGAACTATGCCAAAACGCACCGACATCCATAAGATTCTGCTCATCGGCTCGGGGCCGATCGTCATTGGTCAGGCCTGCGAATTTGATTATTCGGGAACGCAGGCCTGTAAGGCTCTGCGGGAAGAGGGCTATGAAGTGGTGTTGGTCAACAGCAACCCCGCGACCATCATGACGGATCCGGAGACGGCCGATCGCACCTACATCGAACCGCTCACCATCGACACACTGGAACGAATCATACAGCGGGAGAAACCGGACGCGCTGCTGCCGACGGTCGGCGGGCAGACCGCCCTCAATCTCGCGGTCGCGCTCGCGGAATCGGGCTTTCTCGAATCGCAAAATTGCGAACTCATCGGAGCGAAACTCGACGCCATCCAAATGAGTGAAGACCGGGGCCTTTTTCGCGAGGCCATGATGCGCATCGGCCTCAAGACACCCCGCAGCGAAGTGGTCCACACCGTCGAAGAGGCACAGGCCATCGGCAAAGAGCTTGGCTACAACGTCATCGTGCGGCCTGCCTTTACGCTCGGCGGTTCCGGCGCGGGCCTCGCATTCAACCGCGAAGAATTCAACGACGTCGTCAACAAGGGCCTTGATGCCAGCCCGGTCACCGAGGTACTCGTTGAGCAATCCGTATTGGGCTGGAAGGAATACGAACTCGAGGTGATGCGTGACCTCAACGACAACGTCGTCATCATCTGCTCCATCGAAAATTTTGACGCCATGGGCATCCACACGGGCGACAGCATCACCGTGGCCCCCGCGCAAACGCTCACGGACAAAGAATACCAAACGTTGCGAGATGCCTCACTAGCGATTATTCGCGAAATCGGCGTGGACACCGGCGGTTCCAACATCCAGTTCGCCGTCAACCCGAAGAACGGCGAATTTATTGTTATCGAAATGAACCCGCGCGTTTCCCGAAGCTCTGCCCTCGCCTCGAAAGCGACCGGCTTCCCGATAGCCAAGATCGCGGCCAAGCTAGCAGTCGGATACAGCCTCGACGAGATTCCAAACGACATTACCCAAAAGACCCCGGCCTCCTTCGAGCCGTCGATAGACTACTGCGTCACAAAAATTCCACGATGGGCTTTTGAAAAGTTCCCCGGCGCCGACGACCTCCTTACGGTTCAGATGAAAAGCGTCGGCGAGACCATGAGCATCGGGCGCACGTTCAAGGAATCGCTGCAAAAAGGCATCCGTGGCCTAGAAACAGGCCGTGCGGGGCTCGGCGCCGATGGCAAAGACGTGCCGCTCACGGATGACCCCGACAGCGATGCGGAGCGGGAAGCCCTGCTTCGCTCCATCCGCAAGCCGACACCAGGACGACTGACCGCCTTGGGCCAGGCCCTCCGTGCGGGTGCCACCGTCGAGGAAATACACGACGCGACGTCGATTGACCCGTGGTTTCTAAGAAACATGCGCGAGATTGTGGAAGAAGAGAAAGCACTTCGCTCCGCCGACAAAAACGATCCGACCGTCATGCGCCGGGCCAAGGAGATGGGCTTTTCCGACGATCAGCTCGCCTACCTCTGGGACATGGACTTCATGGCGGTGCGCGAACTCAGGATCAAACTCGGCGTCGTGCCCACCTACAAACTGGTCGACACCTGCGCTGCGGAGTTCGAGGCGTTTACGCCTTACTACTACTCGACCTACAGCGACGAGGACGAGGTGCGCGACTCGGATAGAGAAAAGATTATGATCCTCGGCGGCGGGCCCAACCGAATCGGCCAGGGCATCGAATTCGATTACTGTTGCGTCCACGCCGCCTTCGCCCTTTCGGAAGACGGCTACGAGACGATCATGGTCAACAGCAACCCGGAAACCGTCTCGACCGATTACGATACCTCGGACCGCCTATATTTCGAACCGGTCACGCTGGAAGACGTGCTGAATATTGTCGACCGCGAAAAGCCCAAGGGCATCATCGTCCAATTCGGCGGGCAGACGCCCCTGAATCTTGCCGAGGCCCTCGAAGCTGCGGGCGCGCCGGTCATCGGTACCTCAGCCGACAGTATCGCACGCGCGGAAGACCGAAAGCGTTTTCGCGATCTGGTCGAGAAACTGGATTTGCTTCAGCCTGCCAACGAGACCGCGACTTCCGTGGAGGAAGCCGTGGACATCGCCGACCGCATCGGCTACCCCGTGGTCGTGAGGCCCTCGTTTGTGCTGGGCGGGCGCGCCATGGAAATCGTCTACGCTCGCGAATCCCTCGAACGCTATATGAAGTACGCGGTAGAAGCCTCGCCTGAACGCCCAATCCTCGTGGATAAATTCCTTGAGGCCGCTGTGGAATTCGATGTCGACGCCCTCTGCGATGGCACCGATGTCATCGTGGCCGGGATCATGCAGCACATCGAAGAGGCAGGTATTCATTCCGGCGACAGCGCCTGCGTGCTTCCGCCCTACGACATGGACGCCGCCATCGTCGAAGACATGAAAGCCCAGACCCGCGCTCTGGCACTGGAGCTGGGCGTGGTCGGCTTGATGAACATCCAATTCGCAGTCAAAGGCGAAGACATCTACCTCATCGAAGTCAACCCACGCGCATCGCGCACGGTGCCCTTCGTCAGCAAAGCCATCGGCCTACCCCTGGCTAAGATCGCGGCCCGCATCATGGCCGGAAAAACGTTGAAGGAACTCGGAATTACATCCGACCCCGAACCGAAATACGTCTCGGCGAAGGAGGTCGTCCTCCCCTTTATTAAATTTCCGGGCGTCGATATCTTGCTTGGCCCCGAAATGCGCAGCACCGGCGAAGTCATGGGCATCTCGAAAAGCATGGGCGCCGCCTTCGCCAAAAGCCAACTGGCCGCGGGAAACCCGATGCCGTCGGAGGGCACCGTCTTCCTCAGCCTGAACGACAACGACCAGGAAAATATGGGATCCATGGGCCAAGACCTCGTGGAACTCGGATTCAAACTTATCGCCACGCGCGGCACCGCGCAACGGCTTCGCGATCAGGGTATCGAGGTTGATACCGTGTTCAAGGTAAATGAGGGCCGCCCCAATATCGTCGACCGCATCATCAACGGCGATGTACACTGGATCATCAACACCCCTCTCGGCGCGGTATCGAAATACGACGAGCTCGCCATCCGGCGGACCGCCCTGGAAAGCGGGCTCCCCACGATGACAACGCTCGCCGCAGCCAAAGCCGGCATCGAAGCGGTCCGGGCCATGAAAACGGAAAGTCTGGATGTGAAGACGCTACAGGAACACCACGAAGAGTTAAAGGCCTAATAAGTTTCCGAACCGATCAGAACCACGAATGAACACGAATACACACGAATTACTCTTAACCCGGATTTCCCATTTGGAAGAGTCATCTTGAGATCCGCCGGCATCGAT
>JAPYPO010000750.1 GCA_029937645.1 Candidatus Hydrogenedentota bacterium | reverse complement strand
TGGTTGGTGCTCGGTCGCTTGGGCAGTTGGGCTGTTCTAGTTGATTGTATTGTATTTTGTAATGGTTTTGTTGTTTGTCGGTCGGGCTGTTAAGTTGCTTTTGATGAGTGTATGGTGTTGTTCTACGGCTTTGTGTTTGTTCGGTTGGAACGACCCGATGGGCTTGCCGAATTGTCCGCGCTGGGGCGCGTCCGCGACGGCGCGCCGCAAGGATGCTTCGAGGCCGCCCACTTGTTCCGCGCACTGGATGACGGCGGCACGATCGATCGACTGCTCGATGGCGCTGTGCCCTTCGCCGACCGCGCCTACTATGGCATCGGCCGACACCTTCACGTCTTTGAGTTCGAGGGTGGCGCGCGGTAGATAATCCATCGTGCTGAGTTTTGTGATGGTCAATCCCGGTGTGTTTCGGTCGACGAGGAAGAGGGTGATGCCTTCGGTGTCGCTCGCGCCTCCGGAGGTGCGAGCGGAAACGACAATCTTGTCCGAAGCCGCCGCATTCGGGACAAAGGCCTTTGCCCCGTTCAATACATACGCGCCGTCTGACGCTTTGGCCGAAGTCTCGACGTGCGCGAAGTTATAACGACCGGCCAATTCGTAGGCGGCCAGGGTCAGCTTCAACGTGCCTTCAGCAATTTGAGGCAGGATCGCCTGTTTCTGTTCCTCGGAGCCGCCAAACAGAATGCTGTTTCCGCCCAGGCATACTACGGGCCCCAACGGTTCCGGCATGAGGCCGCGCCCGAATTCTTCGGCGATGCAGATGAGGTCGACGTAGCCAAGGCCGATGCCGCCGTATTCCTCGGGGTAGACCGCGCCGAGCCATCCGTTTTCGGCGATTTTCTGCCAGAGGTCTTCGGAATATCCGAGGTCATCTTCGCGCATGGCGCGCACGCGTTCTAAACTTGATTCGCCTTCGACAAAGTCGCGGGCGGATTTACGAATCATTTCTTGGTCTTCAGAGAATCCAAAATTCATGGTAGGAAATTCCTTTTATTGAAGATGTAAACGCGTGGGGAATAGCAACGAGCGATCACCGGGGCTAGCCCCGCGGCATACCCAGGACCCGCTCCGAGATGATGTTGCGCTGTACCTCCGAGGTCCCGCTGAAGATGCTGTACGAACGCGAACGGGCGGAGCGCATCGGCCAGCCGCCGTCAACATCTTCAAAGGTTTCGTCATCCCAGAGTTGGCCCAGGGGGCCTTGAAGGTCCATGGCGAGATCGTTCATGCGCTGAAACAATTCGCTGCCATATAGCTTGATTATGCTTGACTCAGCGCCGGGCATTTCACCGCGCAGAAGCTGAGTCAATCCGCGATACCCGAGCGCCGCGAGGGCATCAAGCTCGATGTGCAATTTCGCCAAGCGTTGCCGAATCTCCGCATCTTCGATCGCCTTTGATCCGTTTAGATCGACTGTTTGCGCCAGGGTGCGCACGCTCTTGAGTGTTTCCGTAAATAAGACCGCTCCGCCGGTCGCTACGCGCTCGTGAGCGAGGAGGCGCTTGCCGAGTGTCCAGCCGGCATTTTCTTCGCCGATCAGATTCTCGACGGGAACTTTGACGTCGGTGAAGAAGGTTTCATAAAAGTGGGACTCGTCGGTAATCTGGCGTATGGGTCGGATTTCGATGCCCGGCGCGTCAATCCCGGATTTCCCATTTGGAAGAGTCATCTTGAGATCCGCCGGCATCGATT
>JAPYPO010000156.1 GCA_029937645.1 Candidatus Hydrogenedentota bacterium | reverse complement strand
ATCGATGCCGGCGGATCTCAAGATGACTCTTCCAAATGGGAAATCCGGGTTAAGTGCAGCAGCGTGGTCTTGGCGCTGCGGATGCTTATGGTGTGGTTGGGTCTTGGCTCGGCTGGTTTTGGCTCGGCTGGTTTTGGCTTGGCTGGTTTTGGCTTGGTTGGTTTTTGGGATGGCGGAATTTGCTTTGGTGCTATCGGAGTTTTGGGCGGGAATCGCTGACGCCGCTTTCGTCTAGCATGCGTAGTAAATCTTTGAAGATTTCGTTGTGTTTGACGAACATGCATTTGGTGAAGAGTTCGCAATGGTCGCAGTCGTTTTTTAGTTTGACTTCGTCGATGCGCAGGAAGTGTTTTTTGGTGCTGTTGTTGTAGGTGACGTTCATGTTGGCGAGTTGGCCGAAGCATTCTTTGGGTGGCATGGGTGCATCCTCTCTTAGTCGGGATTTTTCACCGGCGTTTTACTGGGGCGGCGGATCGGGCTGTTCTGGCATGTGATTTCTTGTTATTCGATCTCTTTTCTGCGGGACGCGGACCTGTCGTTCGCAGGCGTTGCCCGGAAATGCCTGCTTGGATTGTCGCTTGCCATGTCAACGGCCTCCACCGTCTTGCTAGTGGTGTGATTTAGAATCCAGAATGCTAATACAAATTGTCTATGCAAACTCTCACTGCGCATGAAGTTGAGCCACAAGAAACATGAAGTTGCGCCGCAAGAAAAGGGACAGACACGTCTCCGCTCGTACCTCGCTTCGCTTGTGTCTACTTTTGAAAAAGCCCAAAAGTCCTTTTTTTGCTTAGTTTCTTGAGTGAAGTTCACTAGACATAATCTCCCATCAGAATGACCGCCTTATCCTTTTTTCGCGCTGACAACCGCTTTCCGAAATAGGAACTTGCTATGAAACCGGGTGAACTATCGGGGTTCGTATTGCTCATCGTAGCGTTTCGATTGTGTGTGGGTCAATGGTTATTTCGTGGTCGCGTTTATTTTGTCGAATAGAGACTGGGCAGTGCGGCGCAAAGGATGTCTACGCGTTGGGCTCCGGCGCGTCGGAGGGCTGTCGCGCATTCGGCTACGGTTTCGCCGGTTGTTACGACGTCGTCGATGAGGAGGACTGTTTTTGTGTCGAAGGATTGTTCGCGCGGCACGGCGAAGGCGCCTACGACGTTGGCGGCGCGCGCTTTTTCGTCTGCGAGGCGGCTTTGCACCCGGGTGGGCCGGATGCGTTGCAAGGATTCGTCGAGTATTGCGTTGGGGAATGCGGGCAGTATTTCGCGGGCGAGGAGGTGGGCTTGGTTGAATCCGCGGTGCCGGAGCCGAATTTTGTGGAGCGGGACGGGTATGATGGCGTCGTAGGTTTCGCATTCCATTTCTTGGTGCGCGAATGCGGCCATGCGTTCGCCGAGGGGCCGGGCGAGGCGGGGCTTCCCGTTAAATTTGAAGAGGCGGATGGCCTCGGCGACGGGGCCGTCGAAGCGGGCTGGCGAATAGATGCGGGTGTATGCGGGCGGCTTGTTTTTTCGGCAGGGGGCGCAGGGGAAGTTTCGGGTCTCGCCGAATCCTACCTCGCCTTGGTGGGGCTGCCCGCATTGGATGCAAAAGGGGCGTTCGATGGGGGGGCTGAACTCCCAACATGTGGGGCAGAAGAATCCGTTTTCTTCGGTGAGCAGCCGGACGCCGCACTGAAGGCAAAACTCGGGCAGGAAGATGTTCTTGAGTGTCTGTACCCACGGGTTTGGTATGACCTGGTTTTCTGTGGGATGCGGCTCTGCCTGTAGGTCAGTTTGCACGGGAGGGCCTTGCCGGATTTGGGTGCGCGAATTGAATAATTTTCGGACGAATGGAGACGGGCAGGGTGACTCCATTGCGCGCGCGCACGACGGGATTGGTGATGTGTATGGAGACGGTGGGCAATCTGTCGTGGCGTGTGAGGCCCCAGCGAAGGCGAAGCACTTCGCCCAGATCTTCGGCGCGGTTTCCGGCAGAGAATGTGAGGCTCGCGCGGTAGGGGCTGCGTGAAAGGATCGATAAGGATCTTTTGTGGTCGAGGGCGCCCTGGCCCGATTCGATGCCGAGTATTTTCACGATGCCTTCTGGCTTGGTTTCCACTTGGAATGAAATATCGCCTAGCGATATGCCCGGTGCGTTGAGCACGAGTGAGAAGGCTCCTTTGTAAATGTCGCCTGCGGTAGCCAAGCGCTTGAATTCCATTTCTATCTGGCTGATGGCGGTGTATTGAAAGCCTAGCGGCAACGTTCCTTCTTGTTGTCCGGCCTGATTGACGACGCGAACGCGGACGGTTCCCCCTGCGGGATCCCAGTAGGGGGGTGTGGTGGTGTTGAGGGTTTCGTCGTCCAACTTCCGAGCGCGTGGCGCGACTTGTTCGCCGAACCAGACGGCCGTGTCGGGGGTGAAATTTCCGCCGCGGATGGTGACGAAATCTCCGCCTTCGGCTGGGCCCTCGAGGGGCCCGGATTCGGTCATTTCTACGGCAGATACGAAGGGCGCGCCTCCTTCGGGCAGGGGAGAAGCGTCGGCGCCATCGTTAATCCCGTCGCCGTCCGTGTCGGCGTTCAATGGACTGGTCTCGCCGCGGTCGAACCAACCGTTTCGGTTGGCGTCTTCGGCGCCATCGGGCAGGCCATCGCCGTCGGTATCGTTGTCGAACATGTCCGTCTCGCCGAGGTCGACCACGCCGTTGCCATTCCGGTCCTCGGTGGAATCGGCGAGCCCGTCGGAGTCAATGTCGCCGATCTCGTAGCGACCGCGGGCGAGCCACTCGAAGAGAGCCGAGGCGAATTGGCGGTTCTCAGCGGCGGCGAGCGCGTCACTTTCAAGGGGCGTCGGCGCGGCGAGGATGGCGACACGTCCGAGCCCGTAGGATACTTGGGCGAATACGGCGCTTAGGTCGGGCTCGGTCCCCTTGGCCAATACGGCGTCGGCGCGGTCGAGTTGGACCACGCACCCATTGCGCAGTTGGAAGCCGGACCAGCGCAGGGCGAGTTCATGTTTGGAGGTCGCGGCGAATTGGCCGTTGACGCGGATGCCGCCTTTGACGCGTACGCCGATGGGGCTGAGCCACCGCGCGAGAACGGAAGCCTCGTCTTCGGTCAAGTGGTTTCCGAGGAGCAACAACGAACCGCCGCGGGCCACATAGTCGAGCAGGCTGGAACGGGTGAGGGTGCCTTGCGCCGCGGCGCGGATATCCATCACGACGACGGTGTAGGATTCCGGCGTTTCCGCAATTGGATCCCAGGTTTCGGTGTGCGCGAAGAGGTGCGGCGGTGCCGCGAGGAGATCGGCGAGGTGTTTGAGATGGTAGGGATCGGATTGGCTGCGGAGAGGGGTCGGTTGGTTGTCGGCCGGCCAGATCCACAGGATGTGACGAAGCTTGATTGGGTTGGGCGCGACGTTCACTGAGATTTCTGTTTCGTCAAGCGCAGGGAGGTTGCCATTGTTTTTGATGCGGAGCGTGAGTGAGCTGGTCTGCGTTGAAGTGATCGATGGGGCGTACGGAGACAGGGCCATCCTGACCTCTGCGGGTGTAGTTCCTGAAAGGGGATATACGTAGAGCCAAGGGGAGGCTTCCTGATCGTAATCCAATTCCCATTCGAGCTCCTCGTAGCCGCTTGGGTCAATTCGAAACCCTTTTTGTTCTTGTCCAGCGGCCTCGCTTCGAAGCCAAATCGATGAGGGTATTTCTCGGAGGGTCGGCAGCGGCGCAGCGGCCTCTTGATAGATGCGAGAGGAGGTGGATACGGAATGGAGGGCCGCGACGATTCCGGTTTGAAGTTGAAGGTGTTGTTCGGTGCGCGCGGTTCGAGGGTTGACTCTGTGGACTCGGCCGCCCTCGCCGACGAGGAGTGTGTCTGCGTTCCACGCAATGCTTCCGACGGCGGCGTCGAATTTTGCGACCGCACCGCCGGGCCGGTTTTCCGGCCATACCTCTAAGCGATTGTCGAGACCGACGGCTACGCCGTTTCCGGTAGGCGACGGCGCGAGCAAGGCCGTGTGGCGAATCGAGATGAACGAGGACTCGACGACTGTTTCCAATTCGCCCTCGACGATTCGCGCGGCAGTGACGGATGCGAAATTCGAGACCGTGTCGCGCGTGACGACCCAGCAGAGTCCGCCTATGGCGGCCTGTGTTGACGCGGATGGATCGATTGCTCTTCCTTGAATATCGAGCGGCGGCGCGATCGATTCCAACGTGGCCGCGTCGAACACGCGCAAGGCGGAGGCGCCTCCGCCCGAAGATCCTTGGGATGCGAAGCCGGAAATGAGTACGAAAATGTGTTGGCCGAGCGGATCGACGGATAGCCCCGAAGGCTGTTGCGCGACCAGTTCGGCTGGCGCGGTTACGTGGGTCGAGAGGACAATCTTCTGGTCGGCGAGATCGACGATGCAGAGGTTGTCTTGTCCGGATTTACACAGGACCGCGACGCGTTGCGTGTTCGGAATGACCGACAAGGCCAACGGCTCTCCGGGCAACGGCACGAATGCAGGCGGCCCATTCTCCGCGGATCGGTCGGGAGCGCTGAGCGGACGGATCTCCAAACGCCCTTCGCCCATTTGTCCGCGATTCGCTTTTATCGCGAGCAGGGCGATATGGCCAGGGGAACTCTCCTTTCCCGGGACGTAGATGAGGTTGCCATAGGTCCACCCTGATGGTGCCAGCGAAGCCTCGAAGGCCATGGCGGGACGCCCTGTCGGACGCGCCCAAAATTTACCGAGAGGATACTTGAACGTCCGCAATCCAGCGATAGTATTGAGAGCCGTGGCGACGAAGGCATCGTGCTTATCTGGCGGGCCCAACGTCGCATAGGCCTGAGCGCCCGGAAAACGCCACACCGACACGGATGCCGGCTCTCCGGAGAGATCGATCAGGTGGATGGTGGATGATGCGGTTCTACCGGTGGCGCTCCGGGCTTCCGTGAGGGTGTAGGCCCGCTGAGCGGCTGACTCCGCGCCGAGGAGTGAGGTCAGAATGAGGCCGATAATCTGTAGACGGTACTGCATAACGGGTAGGGTACCATGCCCTGCGGGCCGCTGGGCGATGAAATATTTCGATTAACAGATGAAAACCGTTAACAAAAATCGTCAATTATTGAACAATAAAGGCTCATTTGTGACAAATAACGCTCGTTTTGTCACTTGAATTGACAAGGCTCAAGCGGCGTGATTTCGTTAATCCTATATACGCTAAAGGCTTGTGAAAGGGTCTTGGATTTGGAATGGAAATTGCTGTTCAATATTAGGCTTTCGGCCCCGGATATTGAGGGTGGCCGTCTGCTGGAACCGGCGCTTCCTGATTCGGGGTTGGGAAGACGCCAAGGAGGGTTCAGCGATGAAACTTCACCTGTGTCGACACTGTGAGCAACCGCTCATGGCCACCAGTTCCGTTTGCCCCCGCTGCGAAATGCCGAATGCGCAATTCTACGGCCTCCGGTGGCTGCTCACCGCGACCTCAAGCCTGATGGGTTTTCGTCGCGCCGCTGCGCGGTAAGATTATCTCGATTGGGTTATCGGTATTTCTGAGGATACGCCGACGCGGAGAGGTCAGCGTCGCACTTCGAACACGATGTCGAGTCGCGAACGGCCCGTGCCCTTGATGCCGCCGTCGTCTATCAAGTTATCTCCAATCGAGTACAGCACGTACCCGTTATCCTTCCTGGCGCATCGAATGGCTTGGCCATCGAAGGGATCGATGGGCATGGCGCTCATGAACTCTGGCGCGACGCGGTCCAGCGCCACCGGTAGCTCCCCCGTTGCAACGCGATGCCGCTCGACCGCAACAACCGCTTCCATAATCCGCAACTCGGCCATCGCGCGCGCTTCAACCTTAATCCGATTTGCCAATTGAGGAACGATTATGCTCGACAGCGACGCACGCCTGGACGCTCCCGCAAACTCTTCGGAAATCTCTAGACTATCGGCGGACGCCTGAGCATATGGTTTAGCGGCGGCTTTGGCTAGTCGCGCCACGCCCATTAACGCGTGACGCTTATCCTTCTTTGTCCACCTACGCGGCCTGGGAGGGGGGCTGGGGGGGCGACGCGAGCCGCCGAGTAGCCGCTCGAACTGATCCAAGAGGGCTTGTTGAAGTGACGTCCCGGTTGTGCGCCGACCATAAAACGGGTCGTAATCCGGTATCGTGTCATCGTTGAGAATAATAAAAAGGGCGAGCGCTTGGTGCCAAGCGCGTGCTGTGGCGCGAATGTCAATTCCCTGAATGGCTTGGTCTATGTTGGCCAGCGCTTCCTCCGTCCATTCCGTTCGGTTTACGGCTTGCTCGAGCACGTTGAAGCTGGTACTGAAG
Organism: Candidatus Hydrogenedentota bacterium; assembly: GCA_029937645.1. Classification (GTDB taxonomy): domain Bacteria; phylum Hydrogenedentota; class Hydrogenedentia; order Hydrogenedentales; genus JAPYPO01. Next base: position 2,284 of record JAPYPO010000156.1, on the reverse strand, counting down.
ATGCCGAGCCGAGTGGTCGACAACGTCGGGTCCTCGCGCAGCGATTCGCCGACCCGGAGTAGTGCGGCAAGGGCACCCGCCGCCGCCAGCGCATTGCCGCGTTCGGCCTCGAACATCGCGAGCAAGCTGAGTAACTGTCCCGAGTTTAGTAATCCCAACCTGTGCTGCGGCAATGGGTCGTCTCTCTTCTGACGGACGAAGGGATACCGACTTCGCTCGAAGGCCATAGCCTCGCGCAGCAACTTCAATGATTTGGCGTTTGGCGTAATAGCGTTCTCAATGTCGGTCATCGTCGCTTCCGGAATTGGGGTCCATATATCGTGATGGAGAACCTTGTAGAGCTCCGCCGAACTCGGCGAGTCCTTGAGCAGTCCCGTATGGACAAACGCGTTGGTTGCTTGCGCATAAACCAACGCGCCGTTTTCGTCGTCTGGCGGGTAGGGATACACCTCCTCCAATCCCTCCCACGTAGTCGCGAAACCCCGCGCCTCAAGATCCGACAACGTCTCTCTATAGCGTCGTTCCGTTTCTAGATAGGGCCATGCCACAACACACGTCAAGACGGCAAGAAACGCTATAATATAACGCAATCTATATCTGTTTAACTGCATATAAAATCACCTCACCTTTGCCATTGTGTTCTGCAATCGACTGCGTCCTTCGAAACCTCCCGCATGGAAGATTTCAGAGCCCCTCCCGCCATTTCCCTGATGATATTCAGAGGAGGGGCCCTCGTCAATCTGATGAGGCCGTAAAGAAAATATCGATTTGTGGTTGAATCACCGTTGTGCATTTGGTATAGTACTTTCTCTTGTCCGCTACGGGCCGTTATTGAGGCCTGGGCGCGCCCTTGAATTGGTTGACTGAAGTTGGTTAACTTGGGTGTCCTGAGTTGGTTAGCGATTTGTTTAACTTGGGTGTTGACAAGGGGGCGACGGTGTGATACCATGTTGTCCTTGGTGTGCGCGCTCTGATGGAGCGAACACAGTTGATGGGTTCTGAAAACCCCCAGTGCACAGAACGTCTGGCGCTGTTATTTGCCAGCGAGCTGCGCGGTGGGGGATTTTGACGCCCTCCGGTTCTTTGAAAATTGAATACGACGCATAACACTTGATGGATGCTGAGAGTCGGTTCGCTGGCTTGAGGTTGACATTGAGAATGTCATGTGCAGGGCTTGATAGGCGCCTCTTCGGAGGTGTCGATTGAGACCCGTCAATAATACAGCTTCTAAAAGAAGCACAGTAAAACGATTCCTGTTATTTGCAGGGATCGAGCTTTTCCTATTAACTGGAGGGCGTCCTCGACATCGCAAGGTGTGAGTGGGCAATCTTTAGTTTTTATTTTTTATCGGAGAGTTTGATCCTGGCTCAGAACGAACGCTGGCGGCAGGCTTCATACATGCAAGTCGAACGATTAAAGCTCTCTTCGGAGAGTATATAAAGTGGCGAACGGGTGAGTAACAGGTGGATAATCTACCTTTCGGTGGGGGACAACAGCTGGAAACGGCTGCTAATACCGCATACGGTCGTGTTTCCTTAGGGTTACGCGAAGAAAGGGGCTTTTGCTCCGCCGAAAGATGAGTCCGCCTCCCATTAGCTAGTTGGTGTGATAAAAGCGCACCAAGGCAACGATGGGTAGCCGAGCTGAGAGGTTGATCGGCCACACTGGAACTGAGACACGGTCCAGACACCTACGGGTGGCAGCAGTAGGGAATATTGCGCAATGGGCGAAAGCTTGACGCAGCCATGCCGCGTGGATGACGAAGGCCTTCGGGTCGTAAAGTCCTTTTATCAGGGAAGAACAAGTTCGGGAAGAAAAAGCCCGAGCCCTGACGGTACCTGATGAATAAGCAACGGCTAACTCCGTGCCAGCAGCCGCGGTAATACGGAGGTTGCGAGCGTTGTTCGGATTTACTGGGCGTAAAGGGAGCGCAGGCGGCTAGATAAGTCTAAAGTGAAAGTCCGGGGCTCAACCCCGGAAGTGCTTCGGAAACTGTCTAGCTTGAGTATGCGAGAGGAGTGCGGAATTTGAGGTGTAGCGGTGAAATGCGTAGATATCTCAAGGAACACCGGTGGCGAAAGCGGCACTCTGGCGCAAGACTGACGCTGAGGCTCGAAAGCGTGGGGAGCGAACGGGATTAGATACCCCGGTAGTCCACGCCGTAAACGTTGTGCACTAGGTGTAGGGGGTATCGACCCCTCCTGTGCCGTAGCTAACGCATTAAGTGCACCGCCTGGGGAGTACGGTCGCAAGACTGAAACTCAAAGGAATTGACGGGGGCCCG
>JAPYPO010000749.1 GCA_029937645.1 Candidatus Hydrogenedentota bacterium | reverse complement strand
TGCCGGGGCTCGGCAGTCGAAAGGGCGGCCCTCTCGTAACCAAGGCGCTGCTGTTCGTTGGCCTCGGCGGGCGCGGCGATCTTGGCGGGTCGAATGAAGGCAGCATCAGCGTATACGACAAGGCCACCGGTGAATACCTAGGCCTCATCCCTTTGCAGGTGCGGCCCCACGGAAATCCCATGACCTACATGCACGAGGGTAAGCAATACATCGCCATTGCCGGCGGCGGCGGCGAGTTCTGGGGCAGCAAGCCTGCAGCGCCATTACTTATGGTGCTCAGCCTGCCGTAAACGCGGCGGATAGTACTTACAGACCCCCTCGAAACATAGAGGCGTAGAAACGGATACCGCTTCGTCCCATTGTTTCGATTTGGCAAATTCGCTTTTACAGCAAGACCAGAACTTGCTATTCGGCATTATCGCTGTCCAACTCCGTAAAGTGACGCAGTCGCAACTGATGGCTGCCGCGGCAGCCTGGGCAACCGATCCGTCACTGAGTTAGCGGGGGTAGGATTCGAACCTACGACCTTATATGATCCTGGGCATGGGTTCTAGATACCAGAAACGTCGTCATCGTAGTGCTTTTCTTTTTGCTTCTTTTTCTTTTGTTGGCGGCTGTGGATATGTGGATAACTCCGCGCGGCCGCCCTTGGTTTTTCCTACGTCGTTATGTGGGATGATGGAAAGGGAGGCGGAGTCGTTAACGACCGAGGGCCTCGTGAAGCCCGTCCCAAAGATACCGCCCGCCTCCCTTCCATCGGGGTTGCCATTGAAGACCGTAGATTATCTCGGGCCGAAGCCCGGATTCCGTAAGAGTGGTCAGGCAACCCTTCTAACGACCAAGGAGAGCCTAGCATGAAAAGCCAAAATGAGCAACGAAGTGAAGAAGCGCGCTGGGTTGGTATGGATGTTTCGAAGCGGACTTTCGACGCCGCTCTGGCCGGCCCAGAGCAACGTTTCCCGAGTACGCCGCTGAGGGCACTTGTGGGTCCCGAAAATCGATCCGCCTTTGTTTTCGGGCTCATGCCGCCCGCCTCTCATAGTGATGGTATAGCCCGCCGACATGGGGAGTGGCGACTACGTAACCCTCATTGAGGGTCTGTCCTTCCTTCCCTTTGGCGTGTCCAGCTCCAGAGACTGATGGGCGCGGTAGTGGTGGCATAGCGAGGGTAGGATTCGAACTTATGCTCCTGCATGGGTGGCGGCCCCAACGAGGAACGGCCAGTAATTCTTCATAATCGGTCGGATGGCAACGGGTTAGGCGTTTAGCGGCTTTCGGGCTACCGTAGCGCAACCGGCATGAAATAAACGCTAACGTGTTCTATTAGAAGTACTTCGATACCCTTCAATCGTACTGTACACGGCACTGTACACGACGGCCTCCATCGCCCCTCAGCCCCGGTGCGATATAGTCGATTTTTATCTCGGGAACGCTTTATTGCTAACCCGCACACGTTCGGCGAGGCTGCCATTCCTATCGCCGCGGAATTCACAACATTTATAAGCCGCTCATTCGTATGGGCCTCATGGAAGAGCCCGTTGAAGACACAACCCTCGCGCTGCTGGCGGACAGCGTAGCGAAGACGCGCGCATGCCTTATAAGGAGAATTAAACCTCGGCTGAATATTTTAACCCTACGCCGTACTCATCTAAGCCTCGACAAAGAAACACCTAGCGAACGACCTGTATCAAAT
>JAPYPO010000748.1 GCA_029937645.1 Candidatus Hydrogenedentota bacterium | reverse complement strand
GTCCGAGGACTATCACCCCCGCAAGTGCGCCCCATCCGCCCACGGAGTGAACGAGGGTGGAGCCTGCGAAGTCGTAGAAGCCCATGGCGTCAAGCCAGCCGCCGCCCCATTTCCAAGAACCGGCGATGGGATAGACAATGGCCACGAAGATGGTGGAGAAGATGAGAAAGGAGCCCAATTTGATGCGTTCCGCTACGGCGCCGGAGACGATCGTGGCTGCCGTCGCAGCGAACATCGCCTGGAAGATAAAGTCTGTCCAGAAGGTATACGCGCCATCCGCGTATGCGGCGGTTTGGTCAGTCTCTCCGGGGTTCAGGCCAAAGAGCCCCCCCTCGGGCCATCCGAAGAATCCATTGAAATCGCCGGGATACATGAGGTTGAATCCGACGAAAGCGTAGGTCAACAATCCGATGGCGATTATTCCGGTGTTCTTGAATAGGATGTTGACGGTATTTTTCGCCTGGGTCAGGCCTGCTTCGAGTGAGGCAAAGCCTAAGTGCATGATGAACACGAGGAAGGTGGCGACAAGCATCCAGGTGTTGTTTACGGTGAACATCGCGTCCGCCGCTGTGATTTCGACCGCTTCTTCTTCGGCCACGACTTCGGCGACCTCTGCCTCTTGGCCTTGAGCCAACGGCATAAGTAATACGCACGCAGCGAGGCACAGGAAGGTTGCCCGTAACGTCTTGCTCCAAGTTGATTTCGAAAACATACTCCGACATTCCTTTCTTCTGGTGTGAAATACTGCCCAATAATAAGTCCGGAGCAGTCCGACTCCCGCCCTGTACGATAGCCCTGTCCCGGAATGTGGGGCTTATGCAACCGTCGTGCCAAATAAACGGAATGTCGATAAGGTGTTGTTATGGAGGGATTTAATAGTAATTTACGTAGCGGTGATAATTAATATTAAGTACGCAATAGTCGGAAATAATATAAAAGACACGTATCGGTAGGAAATAGAGGGAGGAGCAAAGGGTCCTGGGGAATGAGTCTCACGCAAAGCCGCAGAGATGCAAAGAAGAGGCAGGAACGACTAATTCTTACGCGCGAAGTCCTTTGGGCCTTTGCGTGAGATCTACTATCAATTCCGTACGACTGCGCGGCGTTTCGCGATGACTCGTTTAACCATCTCGTCCACGATGACGCCGAGGAGTATGACGGTTCCGATGATGGCGAATTCGAGGTGGGTTGGGATGTTGAGGATGTTGATGGCGTTGTAGAGGACGCGCATGACGGCGGCGCCGATGACAACGCCGATGATGACGCCCTCACCGCCGCGCAGGCTACATCCGCCTAGGACGGCGGCGGCGATAGCATAGAGTTCGTAGAATTCGCCGAGACCGGAGGGTTGTATGGAATTGATGTTGAGGGCGAACAGGACGCCGCCGAGTCCGGCGGTCAAGGAACAGATGACGTAGGCCATGATGACGGTACGGTCGGTGTTGATGCCGCTGTAGCGGGCGGCTTCTTCGTTGCGCCCGACGGCGAAGAGGTAGCGGCCATGAATGGTGAAGTTTAGGAGCACGATGGAGGCGGCGGCGATGATGGCCATGATCAAAAAGGGATAGGGCATTTCGAACCCGTTTGTAAAGGGAATGGAAACGGAGCCGGTGGAAATTTTTCGGAGCCCTTCGAAGTTAGATCCGAACCCGAGGCTTTGGTCGTCGGTGATAAATCGGGCGACACCCCGGTAGAT
>JAPYPO010000747.1 GCA_029937645.1 Candidatus Hydrogenedentota bacterium | reverse complement strand
GGGCTAAGTAGCGGATACTGTTAGCCGAGCGAATCGGTGTTCGTTTGATGTAATCGGAATGTGCGCGGCCATCACCGGCAAGGAGATTTACCATGAAACACGTGCGGCAAATTACCAAGAAGCCTCAGTTCGCACAGGTTTCCGGGTTTCAACTAAAGACGGAATTCATTATCGCTATAATGGATATGTTTCTAAGTCCCCTGCCCGGTGGCGATGCGGGCACGATCGACACGGGCGGTGGTGCGGGCGGTGGTGCGGGCGGTGGTGGAGGTGGATTCGCTGGAGGTGGAGGTGGATTCGGTGGACTCGGTGGCGGCGTTTAGCAGACGCACGGCAACGTTATCTACTGCTAACTCTAAGGAAGGAATTACCAAATGAAAAAGAGTCTCCATTGTAAACCCGTTTCAGTGCCGATGTCCCTGCCGGCACTTGCACAATTTACGGGGGACCCCCCTACAGGTGGCCCGCCCTTTGACACCACCTGCGATATCACCGGGCCCGTGAGCAGTCTGCAAGTCAAGCTCTGCGCCGTCGACGACGCACTTCAAATTTTGATGCTGTACCCACGCCAGATCCCCTTCGTCAAGGACCACGGGACCCTCTAGCGCCTCTTACCTAAACATCCACCAATACAAAATTATCGACCGTTCTCGAACTCAGGTTCAAGAACGGTCGTTTTGTGTTTGGCGTGAGCTGCGAACGGCTTTTTTTCGGACGAACTCTTCGTTGCAAAACCTTGAAAATGCGCCACATTCCCTTCGGTTATAACGGATGCGGTTCTCTTACTACCGCTGAAATATTCAGAAGCCCTTCATTGCCGTTAACCCTTCGGCGAGGAATATAACGCTTTCAGCGTTCACTGCCAAGTTTGCTAAGCCCCTTGTGCGGGCTAGATCATTTTAAGAAATCCTGTAGCCGTTTCCGCGTAGCGAGCACGAAGCTGCCTCGCGAAGGCCCCGTGGATTGTGTATCGTATCCTAGATACTTTAAAATCTTCTAGACATTTTTTTAAATTACTAAAAATTCACCCTAATTAATCATTTATTGGATAATTTAAGATATTTTTACGAAAATGGAAAGGTTGACAATCTCCACAAAGTGTGTTAAAGTCTCGATACTTTAGGAGATTTCTTTGAATCTACACATCAATCCGAACGACAGCGTTCCCCTCTACAAGCAGATCGCACAGCAGGTGAAATACCTGATTTCTTCCAGGCAAATGCGGCCGGGCGATGAACTTCTTTCGATACGGGTCCTGTCTGAAGCGCTGGTGGTGAACCCGAACACGGTCGCTCGCGCCTATCGCGTTTTGGAAAACGAAGGGTATGTCACTTGTCAGCGGGGCGCAGGCACAACGGTGAATGAATTCGGTTCCCCGTTGTCGGATGCCGAGCAGATGAAGGTCCTGAGAAATCGCGCGCAGGCGCTGGTCACCGAGGCGCGGCAAATGAAGATGGGTATGGGTGACGTGTTGAAACTGGTGATTGAATGCGGCGAAGACATGAACGTTCGCTTGGAGGATGTTGAGTAATGAATTCAGAAAAAGCGGAACATGCGATCGAAATCAACGGCCTAACGCGGAAGTTTCGCCGGAAGCTGGCGATTGATGACTTGAGCATGAAAATTCCGACGGGTTGTGTCTATGGATTATTGGGCGCAAACGGCGCCGGCAAGACCACGCTCATCAAGCATCTCATGGG
>JAPYPO010000746.1 GCA_029937645.1 Candidatus Hydrogenedentota bacterium | reverse complement strand
ACCCAAGGATTTTTTCGACATTGCAACGTAGCTATAAAAAGTTAAAATGCTCTAAGATGACGTATTCGTTCTAGGACAGGATCCAACCCCCATCCACGTCGACCGTGGTACCCGTGACGAAATCATTCTCGATTACGAATTGAATGGCCGAGGCCACCTCGTCCGCCGTGCCTGCCCGCTTAATCAGATTGTTCGATGTGGCTTTACTCAGCATGGGTTCGCGTGCGGTCTCGTCCGAGCCGAACATGGGTGTGTTGATAGTACCAGGGCTCACGACATTGATCCGGCGCGGCGCGATTTCGATGGCCAGCGCGCGGCAGAACGCTTCCACGGCTCCGCCGACGGAGGCCAGGGCCGTCTGATTTACCTTCGAACGACGGGCCGGTGCGCCGCTAACTAAAACGATGGTCCCGTCCTCAGCCAATTGGCTCGCGCCCAACCGAACGGTGTTCGTATAGCCCCAAAGCTTCTCGAACGCGCCCTGATAGGCGTCCAAGTCCACTTCCAGAAAGGGCACCCTCGGACGTTTGCCACCGGTCGCGGCGTTGACCAAGATATCGAGCGGCCCCAATTCTTCAAACAAACTGGTAAGCCCGTCTCTGTCGCGGGTATCGCAAGCCGCCAACTTGACCCCGTCGGGCACGTCCGATTTGGCCCGGTCCGGATTTCGGCTCACCGCCGTGACCTCGGCACCCGACGCCGCCAACCGTTGCACGGCAGCAAGGCCAATGCCTGAAGTTCCACCAAACACTACAGCTCGTTTATTCTTGGTATCCACGATGATCTCCTAATGTGCGCTTCGAGGGTAAGACGTCAATCCGCTATTCTGACATCTAGTCGAAGGTGTGCTCAATAAACACTTCTTCGCCGTCTTCCGGTTCTACACGATAAGTTCCAGTGATGATTTCGCCAAAGGGATCCGAGGTCCCCTGCTTGATCGCCATAAAGAGTACCGTGTACGTGCCCGGTTCGAATCCTGAGGCGAAAAATTCATCGCCTCCCATAGGGTCGATGACAACCGTTGCTGTCTGAATCAAGATGAACGCGACTTCGAGATTGACCTCCCCCACGGCTACATCGCCGGGCAGCACAACGACACCCGCCTCGAAACCCTCCGGAACACCAGAAACGCGCCCAGCGATATGCGACCCCGACATCAATTCAATATCGAATACGGCCTCTTCCCACTCGGGAATGGAAACATTTTGCGCTACCGAGAAAGAAACCCTTCCCCCCGAAGTTTCCGCTCTCACCTGCAATTGCGCGTTCCCGGATCCCAAATCCCCGATTCGATAATAACCATCCGAATCGGTGTCGGCATCTCGGCGCTCTTCGTCCCCGTCTTCGTTAATGAGTCTTAGCGTGACGCGCGCTTTTTCGGGCGCGACGCCATCGACCAAGATTTGCCCTTCGAGGCTGCTGGCCGCAGCGGGAAAATCGAAGTCGCCCCGCGTGGTCCCGCCTTCCTCTATTATGACTTCGGCCGTGATGGTCCTCCATCGGGTCACGGGCCTCGGCTTATCGTCTACCTGTGCAGCAGGATTCTCCAGATTAAGTTCCACAAAGTATGCGCCGGGCGTCAAGGCTTCAAAACGGTAGAAACCCCTGACATCAGGCCGCGCCTCTAGTTGTCCCGATGTAGCATCATTAAGCCGAGATTACCCATATGGACCCGTCGGCGACCGGAGCCAATGAGATTG
>JAPYPO010000155.1 GCA_029937645.1 Candidatus Hydrogenedentota bacterium | reverse complement strand
GGACCGACCTGCTACCCGATCTCGAGAGTCCCCGAATTGTCATCGCGCTCGAATCGGCCAACAAATCGCCACGTGAAATGGAGGAGTTGTACGCCGAGCGGCTCGAGGCCCAGCTCGGCACGGTGCAATACGTCCGCGAGGTGAGCTCGGTATCGTACGTGGGCCGAATTGTCGTGACAGTCGAGTTCGCGTGGCATACAAACATGGATTTCGCCCTGCTCGAAGTCCACAGACAAATCGCTTCTTATAGCGGCGACCGCGAGGTGGATAACGTCGTCGCGGCACGCTTCGATCCCCGACAGATGCCGATACTTACTTTGGGCGTGGTCGGATCTGCGGGGCAAGACCTTGACGCTCTACGGCGCCTGGGCGAAGATACCGTCAAGCGACGGCTCGAAGGCCTGGAGGGTGTCGCACTTTCGCGGGTCTCGGGCGGCCGGGAACGCCAAGTCGTCATAGAACTAGACCCGTATCTGCTGAAGTCCTATGGCCTGACATTCGCGAATATCAAGCAACAGATTCAGGCCGCGAACGTCGATGCTTCTGGAGGCGAGATCGAAGACAACGAACGCATGTACATTGTCCATGCGGCAGGGGCTTTTCAGGGGCTAGACGACATCCGTGGAGTCACCGTCGGCTATCGCAGAACCGACCAGCCCGGCGCCCAGACGACCGGCCAGCAATTCGCGACCGAGAAGGTGCCGGTCACGCTCGATGAAGTGGCGGATGTGCGCTATGAGTACAAGGAAATCGAAAGCCTGGTCAGGCTAAACGGCGTAGAGTGCGTCGGCGTCTCTGTATATAAAGAAGCGGATGAAAACACCGTGCGCGTCGTCGACTCAGTGATGGAGGAGTTAGCGAAGATCGAACGCGATACCGGCGATATCACCATCATCGTCGCGGACGATCAAGCCCGGTTTATTAAGACGGCACTGAAAGAAGTCTACCAAACGATGGCCTATGGCGTGCTGCTGGCCATACTCGTTTTGTACGTTTTCCTGCGAAATTTCCGCACGACGCTGATCGTATGCCTCGCCTTTCCGATTTCGATCATCGCGACGTTCAACCTCATGTACTTCTCCGAGTTGACCCTGAATATCATGACGCTCGGTGGCCTGGCGCTCGGCGCGGGTATGTTGGTTGACAGCGCGATTGTTGTGGTCGAAAACATATATCGCCACCGCCAGCGCGGCGCGTCCATGCTGGAAAGCGCGGTCACGGGAACCACCGAGGTCGCCGCGGCCATCACGGCGGCGACTATCACGACGGTAGTCGTTTTCCTGCCCATCGTATTTGTGCGGGGGATCGCGGGCGAACTCTTCAAGGAGCAGGCGCTGACCGTAGCATTCTCGCTGCTCTGCTCGCTCATGGTCGCGATGCTCGTCATCCCCGCCGCCGCCTCGAACTATCTGAGGATTGACGAGAAACATCTCCGCGACGCGCCCAAACGGCCCCTGCTTCGCGCTGTAGTCGGGCGATGCGTCGATCATAAGTTCCTGGTCTCTCTACTGGCGCTTGTATTGGGGGGCTTTGCGGCCTATTTGGTTCCCCAAATTGGAAACGAGTTTGTTCCCACTGGGGACGAAGGGCAGTTCCGGATCGAGCTGCGCCTGCCCGAGGGGACGCGCCTTGAAACTACGGAGCAATTCGTCCGAGAGGCCGAGCGAATTATCGATGCGACCGCAGGCGCAGGCGTGAGCACCGTGTTTGCCAGGATTGGGCAGACGGAAGACGAAGTGGCTGTATTCGAGCAAGAAGCATCCGGAGACAATAGCGCGATTCTCTCCGTGGTAATGAAGCAACCGGAACGGCCCGAAGGGCGGCTCGGCGAATGGACCGGCCGGTTGGGCCTGGTCGATCTATTTCCGTCAAAGGAAGACTTGGTCAGTAGCGAGGCGCTTGCGGCGGCGATAGACCCGGGCCTTCGCGCTTTGCCGGGGGCCAAGGTCAATTTTATCTTGAATCAATCCACGCTTCAGCAGACCATGGGTATGGAAGAAGCGCCGATCATCGTCCGCCTCCGCGGTCCGAACCTGGACACGCTACGGACTCTCGCCGAGACGGTGGCGGCCCGTATGGCCGAGATGCCCGAGATCAATAACGTACAGACGAGTTTCGAGGGAGGCCATCCCGAGGTGGAGATCGTCTTGGATAAGATGCTGGCCGGTCAATTCGGTCTCGACACCGAACAAGTGGCCGCGCTTGTCCGGCAGAAGGTCGATGGCGAGATCGTGGGCGATTTCGTGGCGGAAGATGAACAACGCGACATCGAACTTATTTTTCCGGACATGTCTATGTTCGACTTGCGCGGCATCGAGATTGAAAATCCGGAGAACGCTTTGCTGACCTTGGCAGATGTCGCCGAGCTAAACATCATCGAAGGCCCACGCACCATCGAACGCTTCGAACAAGAGCGCGCGGGCACCGTGACGGCCAGCCCCGCCGAGGGTGTGGAATTTAGCAGCAGCATTGGGGCCGTTCGCAGGGCATTGGCGGGTGTGTCTGTGCCACCGCGTTACCGCATCGACGTCACGGGGCAAGAGGAAATCCGCGCCGACAGTTTTCGCACGTTGGGACTAGCGATGATTCTCGCCATCGCTCTCGTCTACATGGTTCTGGCCGGCCAATTCGAATCGTTGCTCCATCCCTTCGTCATCCTGCTCACGGTGCCGCTCGCTGGAACGGGCGTCGTGTTCGGATTCTACCTGCTGGGGCGTCCCTTCAATGTCATGGCCTTCATCGGGGTCATCATGCTCGCCGGGATTGCGGTCAACGATTCCATTGTACTCGTGGATTACATCAACCAACTGCGGCGGAAAGGCGCAGCAAGACGCGACGCAATCATCGAGGGCGTGCAAACCCGGCTCCGGCCCATCATCATGACCAGCCTAACGACGATTCTAGTGCTCCTACCCCTTTCGCTCGGCATCGGCGAAGGGGCCCGCTTACGTGCGCCCATGGCGATAGCGGTCATTGCCGGACTCTGCGCTTCGACTCTGCTTACCTTGTTCGTCATACCCGCCATCTACGCGTTGCTGGACGGCCTGAAACGCTCCTCGGCATGAGCGGGGCCGGTCGAACGGGAGAGCGATGAACCTGACGGAGATAGCGGTCAAACGTCCTGTCGCCACGACAATGCTGTTTATCGCGCTCAGCCTGCTCGGCGGTATCTCGTACTACCTCTTGCCCGTGCAGTTGTTGCCCAACCTGGTCCTGCCCCAACTCAATATATACCTTTCCATGCCGAGCGCAACCCCGGAAGAGATCGAGGAAAAGCTCGTCATCCCGGTCGAGGGAGCCGTCGCATCCGTGGAAGGGATCGAGTCAATTCACTCGTCCATCTACTCGGGACGCGCCAACATCGCGGTCGAATTCGAGTTTGGGACGGACATGCGCCACGCCTACCTCAAGCTCGAACAGCAGGTAAGCGTCCTGCGTAAAGAAATCCCCGAGCAGGCCTTCGTCCAGGTGGTCCGATACGACACGGCCGATATGAATAACGTACTCATGCAACTCATCGTCGGCGGCCCCAGCGACCTGGACCGCCTGCGCAACATCGCTAGAGAAGAGATCGTTCCCGCGCTCGAGTCCATCGACGGCATCGTCAACGTGGCCCTTTACGGCGGCAAAGAATACGCCGTCGAGGTCATCGTGGACGAAGACAAGTGCGAAGCATTCGGCATCCCGGTATCCGAGGTGGGACGCGCGATAGCCGCGGCCAATCGAAGAACTGAGTACCTCGGCGACATCACGGAGCACAACAAGAAATACTTCGTATCGCTTACGGGACGCTTCGCGAGTGTTGCCGCGCTGCGCGAATTGCCGATAGGGACATCGCGGCGCGTCCTCTTGAAAGACGTTGCCGAAGTGGACTTCGGTCGCAAAGACGCGGATACCCTTTCGCGGGTCGATGGAAACCAGGCGGCCATGTTGGTGCTGCGCAAAGACAGCACCGCGAATATGTTGCGCGTCGCAGCAAAAGTCTACCGGGAAATCGACAAACTCAACCGCGAGTTGAAGGACAGGGACATCCAGATCAAGATTATCTCTGACACGGCGGAAACGGTCGGCAATTCGATACGGCGCGTCGAACAGTTGGCACTATTCGGAGTGGCCCTAGCCCTCGGCCTCCTGCTTCAATTCGTCAAGCGCCTGCGCACCGTCTCCGTTATTGTGATCGCGATACCCGTCTCTCTCCTGATCACCTTCAACCTGATGTACGCCCTGGATCTCTCGATAAACCTGCTCTCCCTGGTGGGGTTCGCATTTGCTATAGGGCTGCTCGTCGATAACAGCGTGGTCGTGATCGAAAACACGTTCCGGCACGCCGCGCGCGCCCGCGACGGAATCGCGGCGGCGATCCAAGGAACAAAAGAAGTAGCCATGCCCATCGTCGCGATGACCAGCACTTCGATTGTCGCGTTCTTGCCCGTATTTTTTCTCGTTAACAACGAATTCCGGCTCATTATGGAAGAGTTCGTTTACTCGATAGGGACGCCCCTGATCGTATCGGTATTCGTGTCCCTGACATTGGTGCCCATGCTCGCCGCGCGCACGATCGACCGGCGCATTGCATCCGAACGCAAGCACAATCGGATCACCGAAATCTACATGGCGCTCTTGAAGGTAGCGCTCCGGCGCCGTGGCTTCACGCTCGTGATGACGGTCGTGCTCTTCTTCTTCTCGTTGATCATCTGTTTGCCGTTGAGCTTCTTTTCGGCCCACTCGGCCACGACCGCAAAGAATATCCAGTACGAAATAAATTTTCGAAGAGGCACCCCAATCGAGACCGCAAGCCGCCTGACCGCGAAGCTCGAAGAGCTGGGCCGCGCCCTCCCTGACGTCGAGTTGATTCACTCGACCATCGACGAAGAGCGGGCCACGGTAACCATCGAATTCCTCGATCCCGAAGACCGGACCACCGATCTCGACATCGGCGCGATGAGCCGCCAGATCGAGGAGCAGGTGGCAACCATCGAGGGACTCGGGCGTGACCGCGTGTGGGACGCGCGCAAGGGGCGGCCCGGAGGCCAGCGTTCCAACCAGGATTCCATGCAAGTGCTCGATGCGTCGGGCGGCCCGGAACGCATCGAGTTGCGCGGGGAGGATGCCGAGGTGCTGGAGAAGCTCGCACTCCAAGTCAAACAGCGATTGACTCGTTCCTTCGAAGATTACATGAGGCCGCCGCGCGTCTCGACGGAGGCCGGCGGACCCGAACTCGAAATCCGGGGGATGCGCGGAGTCCTGGCGCGATGGGGTCTGACGATGAACGACATGGCAAACGTCATCTGGTTTACCCGGCCGCGCGGCGACGAACAGTTGGTTCCTTTCGCGACGGGGGAGGAGGATATCGACATTCTTGTGCGGATGAAGGATGCCGAAGAACGCACGATAGTCGATCTCGAAGGCATGAGGCTTCCGACGCCCGACGGCCATTACCTCGCCTTGTCCGAAGTGGCTTCATTCAAAGTTGGCGAGGCTTCGAAGCGAATTCTGCGCCGCAATCAACAGCACGAAATGAACGTTGAATACTCCTTCAATGAGAAAGTCACTCGTTCGGCCACCCGCCTCAAGGCCTTGCAAGCCCAAGTCGATGAGGTGGTCGCCTCCATGGTTTTTCCCCAAGGCTACACCTTCGAGAGTGTCCATGAGGAAAACGAAGATGCCTCGATGCGTTGGACCATGATCGCCGCTATCGTGTGTGTCTTCTTATTGCTGGCGGGGCTGTTCGAGGATCTCGTCACACCATTGTGCATTATGGCGACGTTCCCGCTGGCGATTATCGGCGTGTTATGGGGCCTGGTGATTACCCAAACCAGCGTTGCCGATTATATGGTTTGGGTGGGCCTGATCATGCTCGTCGGTATCGTAGTCAACGACGCGATTCTCACCCTTGGCCAGACGCGTTCGCTCCGCCAGAAAGGCTATGGGTTGACTCGGGCCGTCGTCGAGGGAGGTCGGAACCGCCTACGCCCGATTATCATGACTACGGCCACCACGGTGCTCGCCATGCTGCCGCTGGCCATACGCAGTGGCGGCGAATCCGAGGTCTGGCCCCCCTTCGCGATTACGGTCATATTCGGGCTACTGGCCGCGACCTTTTTCACGCTCGTATTCATCCCGGCGCTCTACCTAAGCCTCAAGGATATTAGCGCATGGCTGATGAGTGTCGGCCTGTTCGGCCTCGCGATCGCTATGGGCGCAACGGTCGCCCTCATCTATTTCGGTTTTATGCGTGCGGGCTGGGTCGAGTCGCTGGTGTGGCGGACCGTCCTCGCGCCCACCGCGTTTGTCGCTGTGGTGGCGCTGATTTGGATCGTGCTCCGGACCGTAAGGGTCGTGCGCCATGACAATGTCTTCGAAAATGAAGAGATACGCCTTTCCATCCGCAATTTGACCAAAACCTATGGTTCGGATGGCCCCTTCGCCCGCGACTGGAAGGTCAAACGGCGGCGAGAAGCCGGAATGCGTGAGCGCGGGGAAACCCGCGTAAACAAACGGCATCTACGTGAAGATCTGATTTGGAAAGTCGCCCTCTATGGGTTAATCGGATATTTCCACTTTTACTTCGACAATCCCTTCTGGCTCTTCGTCACCGGATGCGCGACCTGGGCCGCGCTCTACGATCTAATCAAAACCATCGGAACGCTCATCGATGGCGACGCCTTTCTCGATCTCGATCTACACCCATCAAGATGGCGGCGATTCGTATGGCGCAGCGGGCTGCGGCTTCCCGCACTCGCCTTGGCCGGCTACTTCTACTGGCGGCTTCAGTCGCAACTGTGGTTGGCCATCTTCTTCGCCGTTCTCGCGCTGGCCCTCCATTCCCTGAACGAGGTCGCGGCCCAATCGCGCCGGGACGGAGTCGACGAGCGCCTTCGCAGAGGCCTGCGGGCGCGGCTCAAACGCATTGCACTCCGCATCCCCATCATCGCCGGCGTCCGGCCACAGGTGAACGCGCTCAGCCAGGTCAATCTCGATATCGGCAAAGGCGTGTTCGGCCTCCTCGGGCCCAACGGAGCCGGGAAGACAACACTCATGCGGATGCTCTGCAATATCTATGAACCCACCTGCGGATGCATCGAGATAAACGGACGAAACACGCGTCAATTCCGCAGCGACGTGCAGCCCATCATCGGCTATTTGCCCCAACATTTCGGCCTGTACCAACACTTCAGCGTTTGGGAATACCTATCTTATTTCGCGCTGCTCAATGAAATATTCGATACCGACGAACGGGAATCGCTTGTCGAGAAAGTCATCCAGGAAGTGCATCTCGAAGATAGAAAGCACGACAAGATCGGATCGCTTTCGGGGGGGATGAAACAGCGCGTAGGCATTGCCCAGACTCTCCTGCACCTTCCCAAAATCATTGTCGTGGACGAACCGACCGCGGGCCTGGATCCGCTGGAACGCATCCGCCTGCGGAATCTGCTGGCCGAACTGGGCCGCGACCGGATCGTCGTCCTCTCTACGCACATCATCGAAGACGTGATGAGCGCGTGCCACGACCTCGCTGTATTGAGCGAAGGGAAGCTCGTCTTTCGCGGCTCGCCTCAAGAACTCTTGGACACAGCCGAAGGGCGCGTTCGCGAATCCCTTGTCGATCCGGCCGACCTGCGCGAGTTGGCGGACGAGGCGAACGTCATTTCGCAGGTAGTCGAAGAGAACGGCATTCAAGTACGCTTCGTTGTCCGCGACGGCGGCAAGGAACTAGGCAAAAGTGTCGAGCCGACGTTGGAAGACGCGTATGTAAATCTACTCCAAACCCAGCGGGTGAAAGCATGACCCCAATAGAAAAAAGACCACCACGGATTAAGGCTTCCGTCTTATTGCTGTACGTCTGGCTGACACTTCGTGTCGTTTTCGGCGCGAAAGCGTTGTTATTCTTGGTCGGCGTGGCGATCTATTTTCCGATCTTCTGCGTAGTTACCGTCAGAACCGGGGCGACCCTCACGCTCCAGCAAGTACTTTTCGGACTCGTGTGGATGCCAACGACTCTATTCGCCGTCTTCTTTTCGATGGAGATGATATCGAGAGAACGCGACGCCGGACTTCTCGAAACCCTTTTTACGGTTTCAGCTTCCAGCTCCCGCCTGTGGATTTTCAAGTTCATGACCATCATCTTCTGCGTGGCCCTGTTAGCGCTGGCCCTCATCACGGCGACTTACTGGTACGCCGCCGATATTCCCATCCTGCTCACGTTGATTTACATCCTTCCGCCCGTCATCTTTTTTGCGGGACTGACTACCATGTTCTCGGTCATGCTCAAGAGCGGAACCGCAGCGGGAATCTGCATCGCGGCAGTCTTGGGCTTCGTGTTGATCCTATCGGAGGGTCTTTCAACCACCATCGTATTCCCCTATCTCAACCCCTTTGACAAGCCCAACAATGTCGAGTCCTTCATCTGGACACGGACCGTCCTCTACAACAAGATCGCCTATGTCCTGCTCGGCGGCATCTGTTTCTGGCGCGCCCTGCGCTGGCTAGACCGGCGCGAAAGGCTCTTAAGCTAGTCGGTGAAGGGGCCAGACCTGCGTGTGGCGTATCCCCATGCGCAGTCGTCAATTACAGCCGTATTTTCTACGAATGCGGTCCTCTTGAATCACACTACCAGCGAACGCGTATCGGCCGTCCCGTAAGGTCAAAAAACTCAGCCTAACTATTGAATCCCTGTTAATAGGGGTATTC
>JAPYPO010000154.1 GCA_029937645.1 Candidatus Hydrogenedentota bacterium | reverse complement strand
AATCTCATTGGCTCCGGTCGCCGACGGGTCCATATGGGTAATCTCGGTTAAGACCATTCGCGCCGATAAAATGACCACGCTCGATTTCCCACGGGTGGCGAAGGAAAAGTATGGGATCGACAACATCGAATTCGTCGATCAGTTTTTCATTGATAAGTCAAAAGATACAAAGTATCTGACAGAGCTAAAGAAGCGTGCATCCGATCTCGGCGTGGAGATGGGTCTGATCATGATTGATACGACCGGCGCATTGGGGAGCCCCGATAAGCAGGGGCGAGACACTTCCGTCGAGAGGACTTTGGCCTGGATAGACGCCGCAAAGTTTCTCGGCTGCCATACGCTGAGGGTTAATGCATATGGAGCCGAGGATCCGGTTGAGTTGAAGAAGTTGATGGCCGAAAGTTGCTCGCGCCTTTCAGACTATGCTGCCGAGCGGGATATTAATGTAGCCATCGAGAATCATGGGGGCCTTTCGTCGGATCCGGAATGGCTTGTATCGGTGATCAAAGAGGTCAATAAACCCAATTTCGGAACGCTACCTGATTTCGGTAATTTCCCTGGTAGTGTTGATCGCTACGATGCCGTTGAGATGATGATGCCGTTTGCAAAAGCGGTCAGTGCGAAGGCGTTTCGCTTTACTCCCGATGGGCTTGAGCATAGCACGGACTACTTTCGCATGATGGACATCGTCATGGACCACGGGTATCACGGCCACGTCGGGATAGAATCGGGAGGCGGCGATCCGGAAGGCGAAGATCGGGCCATCCGGCTGACCAAGGCACTTCTGGAAAAAGTCCGAACGCGCATGGTCACTGAGGCGGCTGATTTAGGAAGCGACTTCCGTGGCTAAATTGACACGCCGAAGTTTTCTTAGTCAGGCCGGTATGATGGCTGCGGCCATGGCGCTGCCCAGGCGCGAGGCGCTCGGGGCCGAGACGCAGGCGAAACTCCAGGAAATAGCGGTGGAGAACGCCTCACTTGCTCCGCAATACACCTTTGCGACCACGCTCAAAGAGCAGCGGAAACAGCTCAAGACAAATCCTCTCATGCTGCGGTTTGCCGAATCGCGAAAAGAACTGGCCGCTGACAAGCATCGTCCCCTTTACCACTTTACCAGTCCGGAAAACCATGGCGATCCGAACGGCATCTGCTATTGGAAGGGGTACTATCATCTCTTCTACCAGACCAAGCCGCCCGAAGACCCCAGAAATCATTGGGGCCATGCCATCAGCAAAGACTTCATCCATTGGGAAGACCTGCCCTTCGCCATATATCCTGGTCCTGAATTCAACTGCAATTCAGGGACCATCCTCATCGAAGGTGACCGCGCAATTGTGATGTATGGTGGTGGGGACGGAGAGATGGTAGCTGTCTCAGAGGATCCGTTGCTCCTTAATTGGGAGAAGCTGACGGGGAAATGGGTTACGGATACGGGGCGCGGGGATCCCTGCCTGTTTAAGAATGACGGGGTGTACTATTCCATTACCGGCGGGTTGGGTCAGTACGAGACCGCTCCGGGAAATCGCCTGATGAGAACGAATCATTTGATGCGATCCAAGAATCTTACGGACTGGGAGTATCTGCACGCCTTCGTCGAAAACGACGATTATTCTCTTGTGGGCGACGATGGGGCATGTCCCTATTTCTTGCCGATTGGGAAGAATGGGAAATACCTTCTCCTGAATCATAGCCATACGAGCGGCTCCAAATATCTCATCGGCGACTACGATACCGGTCGCAATAAGTTCGTGGTTACCAACGGGGGAAGTTTTAATCAAGGCCCCGTAGGGCCGTCGGGGATTCACGCGCCTTCGGCCTTTTCAGATGAAAAGGGCGGCGTGTACTGCATCTTTAATGTAAACGGCTCAAAGTACCGCCCGTCCTGGTTTCGACGGAAGAATCAAGAGCTGCCCTATTACTGGACCAAGGGCAGCGTCTATCACAAATCGACTTTGGGGCGGATGGGGACGTCGTTAATGACGATGCCCGTTCACCTGACGGTTGACGATAGCGATAACTTGCAGATTAGTCCAACGGGTGAGTACGAATCCTTGCGCGGTAAGCATGAGCGCATTACGGATCTAACCCTCCCGGCGAACAAGGAAATTCTCCTGGACAAGATAAAGGGCAATGTGCTGGAAATGAAGATGACCCTGGACCCGCAGAAATCGAGCATGATCGAGATTGATGTTCTGCGATCGCCGGACCAGCAGGAATACACACGTATTCTGTTCTATAAGAACCGAGGGTATCGCGACTACTCCATGGAACCGGGAACCCTGCCGGTTACCAGCGCCATATGTCTCGATAACTCGCGCTCATCCCTATACCCAAATGTATACGCAAGGGTTCCGGAAACAGCCTACGTCAGCTTTAGGAAAGATGAACTGGTCGAGCTGCACATCTTCATTGATCGAAGCATCGTTGAAGTCTTCGTGAACGGCCGTCAGTTTGTCGCCGAAGGGGTCTATCCGAGTTTGGATGAAAGCGTCGGCATTTCCATTCGCGCCCAGGGCCAGCCTGCGCTTCTAAAATCTCTGGACGCCTGGCAGATGAACCCCATCTTTTAGTAGCCTGAGTCTGCCCTATTATATCGAGGGCAACAGAATAGATTTATCACCTTCCACCATACGTTTTCTGAATCACAGGAGCATCGTCATGAAGTTATCGAAGCACGCCCTCATTGTTACCGTTAGGCTTAGCGTCATTCTTGGCTTGGCAACCGTATCCGCAACAGCGCCTCCCGCGGTAGCCGTCGAAGTCGAAGCCAGAGTCGTCGAGATCATCGACGGTTACCGGGATTTGAACAAGAATGGCAAGGTCGACCCCTACGAAAATTGGAGTCTCACGGTCGAAGAACGCGTCAACGACTTGCTGCCCCGGATGACTCTGCCCGAAAAAATCAATCAAATGTCATACCCCAGCGTCGGGGTTAAGCAGGGGGACGACCCGACGTTTATTGTTTCGGATAGTGGGATAACGGTCACCGCCGAATCGGAAGCCAAGATTGGCGTGGGTTTCATGATGCCGCCCTTCTTCGGTGATACACGGAAATGCGTGGACGGCGTGAATAAGATTCAGGCTTGGGCCGAATCGACTCGCATGGGCATCCCCATCGTATTTGGCATCGATCCCCACACGCGGGTATACGGCGGTACGAAGATTTCGGGTGGTGATCGTACGATGGCCTTATCCTCCACGCAAGACTTGGATATGGTTCAGAAGGTATACGAGGTCTGGAGCGAGGAAATGCGCGCGGCGGGGATCCATCTGATTCTGGGCCCGCATACCGACCTTTCAACCGATCCCCGAGGCATCCGAAATTTGGACCATCCGGGCGAGGACGCCGACTGGGCATACGAAATGAACCGGGCGATCATCAGAGGCTTACAAGGCAAAGAACTCGGCACGCACTCTGTGTTGGCAGTGCCAAAACACTTTCCGGGAATCGGGAGCTCAGGTGGCGGCCATGATGGCCACCAAGGGTTTCTTGGGAAGCCGAAGCCCCCAGAAGGCTTAAATATGGGCACACCGCTCAAATCAAATGAGAACACGATTAAGTGGCACTGGAAGCCCTTCGAGGGCGCGATCGCAGCCGGCACGTGGGCCGTCATGGCTCCCTACTACGTGTTCTCGGAGTTCATGCAGGACAAGCCCAACCGTGTCGAAATTGTTCTTCAGGATTGGCTTCGAGGAGAACTGGGGTACGAAGGCGTCATCTGTACTGACTGGGGCGCGATGACGCCCTTCGCCGATATTCAGGGGGGCTGCTCCTCACCCAAGGTAACAAAACGATACAAAGAATGGTTGGATGACAACAAGACGAATGAGGATCGAATCAACGATTCAATCCGAAAAATCCTGACGGCGAAATTCCAGCTGGGCTTGTTCGACAATCCGTACGTGGATGCGGATCGCGCGGATGCCATTACCGATTCAGAAGAACACCGCGCCCTTGCGAAGGAAGTGGCGCACATGGGACAGGTTGTCCTGAAGAATGAAGGAAACTTGATCCCGCTTCCAAAGGACAAGACCGTTCTCTGGGCGGACGATCACGCGCCCGAAGAAGTGGGGGAGCTGGCGAAGAACTTCGACATCGCCGTTGTCCATGTCACCGGGTACAACGGTATCAACCATCGCAGGTACATCGGCCACGACCTGGAGATGTTCGTCGAGGATGAAAGCGTGGAGCGCTTACGGGCAATACACGAAACCGGCACCCCCATCGTGGCCATCTACCATGTGCGCGGAAACCCCTTTCCCATTCCGTGGGTCGCGGAGAATGCGGCCGCGATTTTGTTCGCACCCGGCGGCCATTGGCACGACGGCGGTGATCACAACACGGGAGGCGGTTGGCGTGGAATCCTGAGTGGAGAATACGAGCCCCGCGGTACGCTACCGGTCCAGATTCCGCGATCGATGGAACAAGTAAAGGCCCAACGCGAGGATTTACCCTTCGATCTCGGATGCACGGAAGCCGAGATGGACCTGATCGACGAAATGATCGGAAGAGGCGAGAGACCTCCCACCAACCTGGGCGATCCGCTGTTTCACTTCGGCATCACAGGCTGGGGAAAGACCATCAACGATACGCCAGCGCGATTCGACGAACGGGCGGCCATCACGGAAAAGACTCCGTCCGTGCCGCAGTATTTCTCGTGGATTAATAATACGAACGAAGGCTCCACGGAAGAGCACACGCTGACGAATCTAGAATTCTTCAAATGGCTGAACGACGAATACGGCATGCACCTGGAGGTGTATGCCTGGGATGCGGGCAACATAGACGGAAGCGATGGCCCACGTTCCTACGGGAGCATGGACACGGAAAAGTTTCGCAAGCAGTTCCCAAACGGTTGGGACCCGATTGTAGAGAAGGCAGCGTCAATGGGGACCCGCTTAGGCGTCTGGCTCGGCCCCGATGGATACGGTGATACGCCTGAAGAAGAGGCCAAGCGCACCGAGTTGCTTGTGAGCTTCACACGCGACCATAACCTGCAACTCTTCAAAATGGATACGGTGGTCACGCAACTCCGCGAAGAGAAACAAGACGCCTTTGCGAACACCATGACCCGCGCTCGAGAGTATTCCCCTGACCTGATCGTACTAAACCACCGCGTTAATCTCGGCAAGGCAGCTCCTCATGCCACGACCTCACTTATGGGGGGAGGAGAAACCTATATCGACATCCACATGACCAATGGCACGACGGGCACGCACAATCGTGTCGCGGCGATAAGCCGCAGAACGACGCCAGGATTGACACGCCTCACCGAAGATCACGGTGTGTGCTTGTCCTCCAGTTTGGACTACTGGGAAGACGACCTCATTCTCCAAGCCTTCAACCGCTCCTTGATCCTCGCGCCCGAAATCTACGGGAACCCCTGGCTACTACGCGACGATGAGTTTCCGAAGTTGGCGCGCATCTACAACCTGCACAGCCGCAACGGAGATATTCTCGTCAATGGCATGGAACTGCCCGAAAGCTACGGCCCGTCTCCCGTAGCCCGAGGCGACGACGCCACCCGCTTCCTGACGCTAAGAAACCTGACCTGGTCTCCGGTGACCTACACCGTTCGCCTGGACGAGGAAATCGGTCTGACCCAATCGGGAACGGTTCATCTGCGCCGGTATCATCCGGCGGAACGAATCATCGGCGATTTCGACTACGGGCAGACCGTGGATATCGTAGTTCCGCCCTTCCGATCCTACTTACTCATGGCCACCGTCGAGCCCTGCCCTGAATTGGGCGTCTGGGGTTCCGACTACGAAGTGGTGCGCGATACAGAAGGCAAACCCGCAATCATCAAGTTGTTGGGTATGCCCGGCGACAAAGTTTCGGTAAAAGTTGACCCTGGCACAACGGCGTACACAACGGCAACACTCGATGGAAAAAGAAACAACAAGATTTTTGAAAAGGGAGCGAAGATTCAGTTCGCGGGTACACCCATTTCCAAGCCCTTCCATCGCAAGCTCGCCGATCTAGACTCAGTTCCCGTCCCCACCGACGCGGAGCAGCTCTACGAGTCGACCACATTCGCCGCCAGCAACAACGCATTGGAAATCCAATCGCTGAAGCGATCGGGCCCGACTGAAATCCCTCAGGTGGCCGCCTCACGGGACGCCTTCTTCAACCAGGACCTTTTCTGGCAGCGCGGCATCTGGGACAAGTACCTCTTTGATGGCAACCTGGACACCTTTTTGGGCGTATACCATTGGCAATTTGGTGATCAACGGGTGGACGGCGGAACGTTGCGCCTGGATCTTGGCGAAGAGACTGCACTGGGTGCCCTGACCATGCAGACGCTTCGACGGCTCGACCGGGATGAGCCTGCCCCGGAATCGCTCCTGGCGGAGATATCGTCCGACTTAACGAACTGGCGCACGATTCGCTTCGGTCGCGCACCCGAGCAAGTGGACACGCAGGTGAAGGTGGTGAAGATTGATGGCAACGGCGGTTCGCATCGCTTCTGGGATACGAGCGTGTATAGCCTGGTAGCGCATCTAAACGATAGCGGGAGCTTCCGTTATCTGAGAATGGCAGACGCCCCCGATCGCATTGCCGAAATTGTGGCGCACAAAGATGAAGAAGTCGTGACCGGTGCCGACTGGCGCGCGACCCACCTCTTTGCGCCGTATAAGAAACCCGCAGCCGCGTGGGAAGCCGCCAACGTCCACATTGATGCGGACACGCCCAAGGGCAGCTATCTCTGCGTCGCTATCGAAGGGCATCATGGCGAGCAAGGAGCCTTCGCCGCGCTGCGGATGAACGGTGAATACATCGGCGCGACACAACGCGCCATGGCCATGCCATCTGCCGTCTGGGAGATGATTACGGCTAAGCATGCCAACAATTACACCTACTACTTCCCGGTGACGGAAGAAATGCTTGGGCAAGATGTCGATGTGACGACCCTGGCGTTTGACGGTGAAAAGGTGGACCTCAAACCACATGTTTGGATGACCGCCTACCCGGTGCCGTACGAAAGCATCGAACTACGCTTGGACACGAAAGGATAATCATGCGCACCTCTTTACAAGTTATCATCTTATGGCTGACGATCCCCGCGCTGGTATGGGCACAGGAGGCAGCGGACGAGCAACCGTTTGAGCTGAGCGTTGTAACGGATCGAAGCGAAGCACTGTACAGCGCAAACGATCCGGTCGAGTTCATCATCACCCTCACCGAGAACGGCAAACCCGTTCCCAACGCCGAGGTCGACTATACCCTCAGCAACGATGGTCAGGAGCTCTCTCGGGGCAAGGCTACTGTAGTTGAGGGCCAAGCGACTGTTACCGGGACGTTACCCGCGCCTGGTTTTTTGCGTTGCCGGCTCAGCTTTGAAGTGGGGGAGGGCAGCGAGCCGATCAGGGCGCTGGGCGCAGCCGGTTTGGATCCACTGCAGATTAAGCCCAGCATGCCTGTCCCCGACGACTTCGACGAATTTTGGGCCAAACAAAAAGCGAAGCTGGCCGCCGTTCCAATGAAACCCGAATTATCGGAGGTCGAAGTAAGCGACCCTGAAGTCGTGGCGTATGAACTGAAGATCGACTGCCTTAAGTCCATGGCACCTGTTTCAGCCTTCTATGCCCGACCGAAAAATGCGAAACCGAAAAGCCATCCAGCGATGCTGCGGGTCCACGGTGCCGGCGTATACTCATCATCGAAAAGGGAGGCTCTCCAGGGCGCGCAACTGGGAATCCTGACGGTGGACCTCAACGCGCACGGAGTCCCAAACGAGAAAGAGTGGGCGTACTACGTCGAACTCAACGAAACCCTCTTGCACGGCTACTCCCATCGCGGGCGAGAAGATAGGGAGTCCTCTTACTTCCTCGGCATGTACCTGCGCTTGGTTCGTGCCTTGGACTTTCTAGCTGCACAACCCGAATGGGATGGCGAAGTGCTTATCGTCAAAGGCGTAAGTCAGGGAGGCGCCCAAGCGATCGCCGCAGCCGGTCTGGACAGCCGCGTATCTATGTTCGGCGCGGGCGTACCGGCCCTATGCAACCAGCCCGGACCGATCAGCGGTTGGCCCTGGTTGGTGGACAGACGCAACGGCGTAACAAACCCCGAATTGCTGAAATCGGCGCGCTATTTCGACGCAGTGAACTTCGCCACCCGCACGCAGGCCGAAGCCGTTTTGAGCGTAGGCTTCATCGACGTAGTCTGCCCGCCAACCTCGGTATACATGGCCTACAATAGTCTTCGTGGAAAGAAGCAGATGGTCAACGAGCCGCTGATGGGTCATGCCTCGCCAAAGGGAATCAAAGATATCTTCACGGGGATATTCTTGGAGCATGCGGAGCGGGTCAAGTCGAGCGATTGAGGAGTTCCCTTTGCTTTGCTCAACGGCAGCATGGCACCTTTTCGTGAGTACACATAGCCCTCGCAGCACCATTGATCTTGCTGCGTCCCGGAAATGAATCCACTCTTGTTTTCAGGGATCACGGTGCTTGGTACTATTCTCACGTGTGAATAAATAGGGATCGTTTCTTACCAGATCGCAATCCACATTGCGATTGAAAACCCGTCCAAAAACTACCCTAAAGCTTTTAGCAGAAACATCTTGCATAGACATTAGATACAACATCCAGCGCGAAAATATTTTGACAGAACACACAGTTTGAAGTATTCTTAGGGAATAGCATAAATCATAGTTTCAAGAAGATTGTGTTCTGCGTCACTAGGTACAGTGACCGCAGAACGCTAACACCCAAAATGCGATAGGAGGTGGCATTGGGAC
>JAPYPO010000153.1 GCA_029937645.1 Candidatus Hydrogenedentota bacterium | reverse complement strand
GTGTATACCGGCGCCTCGCCGCGCTTGACCACCATCGATATCGGCCGTCTCGGGGGGTGTGTATCCGCCCCGAATCTTCTTGCCAGTATCAACAACGGTATCGGCCGCACCATGGCGATCGAATACACATTCTCGACCCTGTTGCAGGTGCGGGACGCCGTGGCAGGAAGCCCCTGGCCCGACCCGATGCCCTTTCCCGTGGGTGTGGTCACGAAACTCACCATAGACGACTCACTCGGAGGCCTTTACGTCACCGACTTCGACTACCACAACGGATACTACGACGGTGCGCGCCGGGAGTTTGCCGGTTTCGCCAACGCCGAAATCGCGGTCGTCGGCGACGCCGCCGCGCCGACTCAGGTTACGGCGTTCACGTTGGATGTAGGCCGCGAAGTCCTCGCGATGCGCGGCAACATCGTGCGCGAAACCGTCAGCCAGGAAAACGGCGAAGTATTCACCGACACCCTCACATCTTACGCGCCCCGCATCCTGATGACGGGCGAAAACGGAACCCCCGTCACCTTCGCAGCCGAATCCGGCGAAGTAAGCAACGTACTGGAGCGCGGGACCGGCGAGCCGAAACGCATCGAAACGGAATTCGAGTTCGACGATTTTGGAAACTTGATCGAGTTGCGCGAATACGGCGTGGTCGAGGGTCTTGACAAGACGGCCTCCAACGACGAGCGAATCACCACTACCGAAATGGCTCTGGACGTCGAATTCTGGCTGGTCAACTACCCGATTCGAATCGAGGTGAAGGACTTCTCCGGTCAACCGATTACCCGCCAGGAAATCTACTACGACGATCCCAGCTTTGCGGGGGACAATCTCGGCGTAGTCACCTTCGCCAATCGGACGCTCGTCCGCGAGTGGACCGACCCCAGCGACCCAATGGCCTACGTGGCAACTGAGCGCACCCAGTACGATGCCT
The DNA here is from genome assembly GCA_029937645.1 of Candidatus Hydrogenedentota bacterium. Lineage (GTDB taxonomy): Bacteria > Hydrogenedentota > Hydrogenedentia > Hydrogenedentales > JAPYPO01. The sequence continues at coordinate 7,885 of JAPYPO010000153.1, read as the reverse complement.
TCGGCAACGCGGTCGTTTTGCTCGACGCCCTTGCGGTAGCGCCTGGCGGGGTGGTAGAAGACTCAGCCGGCCACTACAGAACCATTGACTACGACGAGGACTTTGTCTCCTACCCCGTAGCCGAGGTCATCCAATTGGAGGACGGAAAGCCTGATCTCACCTTCGCCTCCACATACGATGTCGGGCACGGTGCGCTAACCGCCTCGACGAATCCCAGCGGTAACGAAACCACGTTTGGATACGACCCCTTTGGCCGAATCACCCGAATCGTCCGCCCAGGGCACACCGACGCATTCCCCTCGGAGACCTATAGTTACGCCATGGGGGAATCCTTCGAGGGCGGCGTAATTAACTACGTTGAGACCCGCCTTCTCGATACCCCGCCGGGTACCGCAGGCTCGCAGCAACGGGACCACTACCACGTCTCCCGTACCTACATCGACGGGCTGGGCCGCGAACTTATGGTAAAACGAGAAGCGGAGCCCGATCCCCTCACGGGCAATCCGCGTGTCTCGGTGACCGGCGGCGGAACCTTCAACGGGCGTCAGGAAGTCTCTTTTGATATCGATGCCTACTTTAGCACTCTGCCGGGCACGGACTTGGATGCGCAACTCGCCTACGAAAACGTGGAAGCCCTGGGTTGGACGGGCGCGTTCCAGTTCGATGGATCCCTGCAGTCGCTCGGGCTGGCCGAAGTGCCCGGCACCGTCTTTGAATACGACGCGCTTTTGCGCAGCACGCTCGTAGTCGACGCGACCGGCTGTTCAATCGTTCGAGAATACGAGCCGCTAATCACCAGGGTCCACGACGAATTGGATACCGATCCAAACTCGTCCTTCGTCGGCACCCCGACCACGCAAATACAGGACGGATTGGGCCGTCTAACCGAGGTCATCGAAACGGGCCGGCTCACGGGCGAGGGCTCGCCGTCCAGCGAGGTCGAGGCGTGGTCCACACGGTACACCTACCGGGAGGACGGCCTACTCACGCGTCTGAAGGACGCGCACAATAACGAAAAGTGGTTCGTGTTTGATGGGCTCGGCCGCACCCTGCTCCTAAACGACTTCAACCGGGGCGAGTTACGCGTCGCCTACGATGCCGCAGGCAACATCGTCGAACAAGTCGATGCGAAGGGACAGCGCTCGACCTTCACCTACGACGGCGCGAACCGTCTCCTCACCGAAGATTATCACGACGAATCCGAAGACTTTTCAGCAGGCAGAACTTTCGATCCCGGCCTTCCTATAACCGACGCCAACCGCCCCGACGTCGCCTATACCTACGATAAATCAGTGGACGAAATCCCATTTGGGAGTGGCAGCGTCGGTACGGCGGAGAACACTGCGGGCCGCCTCGCGCATGTGTCCGATTTGGCGGGCGAAGAACACATCTCCTATACCATTCAGGGCAGCACCCGCTGGAAAGTGAAACGCATCCCCGATCCGTTGACGGGTCAGTTGGCCTCATTTAAGACCGAGACCATTCGCGACGACCTGGGCCGCCTGTCCGAAGTTATTTTCCCCGATGGCGACCGCGTTCGCTACGAATACAATCCGGCCAGCTTCCTCGAACGCATCCACGGCGGCGCCACGGCAAACGGCGGCGGCGAACCTCACGTCATAAGCGCCATCGACTATGCCCCCACGGGGCAACGAATCCATACGCAATACGGGAATGGCGTGGCGACCGATCACACCTACGATATCCTCGGACGAACCGCCAGCAGCGCGTCCGCCCACGGGGCATCCATCGGGGATCCCCTACTCGCCTATCGCTATAGCTACGACAACGTGTCGAACATTACCCGTATTGACGACGAGCGCCCGGACACGCGCGGGCCCGGCGACCCCCGACGCAACACCCAAATTTTTGAATACGACGATCTTTACCGCCTGATCAGCGCCCGATACTCCTTCAGCCTGCCGGGCCAAGACGAACGTGACGACGGCCAGATCGCGTATCGCTACGACCGCATTGGCAACATGCTATAAAAGGTTTCGACCCTAGACCATCGGGTAAACGGTCATTCCGTAACCAATTTAGGCACACTCAGTTACGGCGGCGGGCTGAGCCCCTTCAACCGCCTTGGCCGCACAACATCCGATCCCGGACCGCACGCGTTAACCGAGATTGACGATGGGGATGAGTCACGCTCCTTCGACTATGACGCCAACGGCAACATGACCCGCATCGACGATCTTGCCTCCACCTGGGATTTCAAGGATCGCCTCGTCGCCGTGGAAACGAACGACGCCCGGGCCGAGTACGCCTACGACTACGACGACCGGCGGATCGTTAAGGCGATATTCGCGAAGAGGAATGGAATAGCCGCTCCGACGCCCACGTCGACCGTCCAATACATCGATCCACACTTTGAAGTACGGGCCTTCGATCAACCCACGAAATACGTGTTCGACGGAGACACCCGCGTCGCGCGCATTACCGGTACCCTCGACCCCACTGCGGAACGCACCCAAAAGCTACGCATCCTCGCTGGATGGAATCTCTTTTCCCTCGCCGTCGACGCGGAAGACGCTGTGGCGCAACTGGGCATCGAGGAGGATCCGAACATCAATGCGGCCTTCCGATGGGATGACCTTACGGGCCAGTTTATTCCGGTTGCCCCAGCCGATTCCCTGCCGCCGGGTTGTGTTCTCTGGCTGAACGCCGATTTCGATGCCTCCCTCACCATCCACGGTTTCTACACCGACCCCGCGCCCGGGTCCGTCATGCAAAAAGATGGCTTCGTGGCCTTCGCCTCCCTGGAAGCCTACGCACCGTCCGCCGTCCTGCCCTCCGAGACGGAGCAGGCTTGGGTTCATGACGCCGTCGCCCAGACTTGGCGCACGCAATTTCAGGGCACCCGCGCGTTCCTCTCCGATCTGCCTCACTTCGTCGGCGCGGATCGCCCTGTATTCGTCGACCTTCCCGCCCCCGCAGAGGTGGCGCCGCCGGACCCATCTCGCCGGATATTCTACTACCATCAGGACCACTTGGGATCCTCGAATATCCTCGCGGACGCCAACGGCGAAGTCGTTGACGAATCGACCTTCTATCCTTTTGGACAACTCCGATACCGGGCCGATTCCTCGGCGGATCGGGGGGCGCTTCCCAATGCCTATCTCTTCAGTCAGAAAGAACTCGACGACGAGTCCGGGTTGCAGAACTTCGAGACCCGCTATCTCACCGCGTCTCTGGGCCGCTTCAATCGCGTCGATCCGCTTACGACCGATCTCCCGGAGGTGGCGATGCTTGATCCGCAACTCCAAAATGGATACGCCGCCTTCAGGAACAGTCCGGTCGTGTACCGCGATCCAACGGGGGAAATTGCCACCAATCCCACTACAAAAAATAAGAATAAATCCAACAGCCAAACCAATACCAAGAAGAAGTTAAAAAGAAAAAAGAAGCGGACGAAAAATGCAAAGCGTGATCGCTCTGACAATGATCGGTCAAACGGGAACGACTCGGATAACACGGAGAGCACGGAGAGCCGGAGCACGAACGATGGACCATCGGACGCTGCGCCAAACCCAACGCCCAGTGCGAAGCCGAACGCGAAACCGAAAACCGTATCCGATTCTGCGTCTTCGAACACCAGTCGCGTTGCAGGAGCGAACACGGACTCGATCGCAAATTCCTTCGGAAGTTTGAGCCTCGGGAGTAATTCTCTGGCATCGGTAAGCGTGCATACCGGCGGGAGCGGGCAGGGCGCGAGGATAGGGGCCCAGGCCTTTGCGACCGGAAATAGGGTCGCCTTTAACAGCCCATCCCCGTCGCTTCACACCGCCGCTCACGAAGCGACGCATGTCGTCCAGCAACGGGCGGGACGTATACGGCCTACGCTTTCAGTGAACGGCACCAGTGTCAACGATAATGCCGGGCTCGAACGGGAAGCGGATGTTATGGGAAGGCGGCTCAATCGATGAGGAACGCTATTGATTTCAGGGATTTTCAGTGGGGCGCGGCAGGGATCAGCCACGGTAAACCAACGATATACGTATGCGTGCGGCGGCGCGCGGTCAGGAAAAATTAACCCATGCTATTGGGAAACAGGCAATCCGAACGAAACAGCAGGCCAGAGCCAGAGGCCAGGAGTGCGATCATGTACGGACAGAGTACAAGAGGGCTAGGGTCTCTATTCACCGCGATTCTGTGTGTGTCGATTCTGACACGCGCGGCCTTCGCCGGGATACCCGAACCGGGAGTCATCCTCTACGGCCAGGTCTTGGACGACACAGGCCGCCTTATCACGGCAGGGCACCTGACCTTCGCCTATGCCCCTGAGGATGGGGGCGAACCCTTGGAGGTCGGCGTCGAGATGGCTGAGTTCGATGGAGTCGGCGGGCCATACTCCTACCGAATTATGATCCCCTTCGAGACCGCGGTCGAGGGCTTCCCGGTATCTTCCAACGCTCTTGAATTGGGTGCCGTTCCGGAAGGCTACGTTCGTACCATCAACGTATCCGGAACGGAAATTACCATGACGCACGCCCTGGCCCTTTCCCGCGCGGATCGGGGGACTGCCCTCCGCGTAGACGTATGCGCCACCTGCGACGTCCAAACCAAGATTGTCCACTCCGCCGACGTCAATAAAGACTTTAAGTTCTCGCTCGGCGAATTCCTGCGCGTCGTCGAGTTGCACGGAGCCACCCCCGGACACGACTACTCGACCCATGTCACCAGCGAAGACGGTTACTCCGTCGGCGCGGGCCCGCAAGACGGCACACCCCACAGCAGCGATTTCGACGGCGCCTCCGACTGGCGCATCTCCATGAAGGAAGTCCTCCGGATGATCGACCTCTTCACCTCGACCGAGGATCACAGCTACAGCCCAGACCCCACCGGAGACGATGGCTTTCGAAAGGGCGACAGCGCCTTTACGGCTGTAGCAAACAAGAGCTTAAGCGTCGCCGGCCGCGCGGGCAGCAGCCTCGTCGTGCAGCGCGAGGCGGTCGGCGGACAGGTACCCGGCCAGATTGAATTCACCGTCCATATCGACGGTTATGGCGACCCCGACCTGAGCACATTGGGGCTTATTGAACGTTTGCCAGACGGGTGGAGCGTATCGAAGTTCGGCGGATCCTCGATCCCCTTTCTCGCATCAGACTCCGATTCCGGCATGGTCGAGTTCGCCTTCTATCCTGCGCCGGCATTTCCTTTGACGTTCAGCTATACCGTCGACGTGAATCTGGACGGCAACGTTGCCACGGCCTTCAAATCGCTTTCCGGCGGCACCGTATACCGGTCAATTTCTAAACGGGGGGCTGTCGAGATTCCGTTTCAGAGCGGCTACGATGCTTTGACAGACACCGATGGCGACGGAATCCCCGACGCTATGGAGGGTGCGGGGGACGCCGATGGCGATTTAATGCCTGACTTCCTCGATTTCGATTCAGACGGCGATGGCCTGTCCGATTACGCCGAAGCCTCCTTCGATGGTGTCGCGGGCTACAACCCCTTCCACGCCGTCAACAATCCCGAAGGAACTGACACCAGCGCAACCCTAGCCGATACCGATGGTGACGGATTGAGCGACGCGAACGAAGTCTCCTTAGGATTGGATCCACTCAACCCTGCGGACGCAACGTCCGTGTCTGCGCAAGGGCCAATGGTTCTCTTGCTGGCTATATTTATGGTCCTGACCCTCGGCGTTGTCGCCCTGCGTCGTGGCCAAGGCGAAAAAGTCCATACACGCCTTAACTCAAACTCACACAAATAAACTCACGCAAAGTAATTTTGATGCGTTACGACGGGGTGAGCCCATTTTGAAAAGCGGGAAGGATACAACGATGAACACCAGGTTACGCTTTGCCCACAGCCGCGCCAGCCATTTGGCCTGGCGGCTTGTGCTTATGGCGCTGTTCGGGGGTTGCCTTGCGGCCCTATCGCCCCAGGCTCACGGCCAATCAATTCCCGTGATCACGCCCGCCGGGTCAACGACTCCAGCGATCTCCGTAGACGCCTCGCCGGTCGCATTTACGCAAGTCACCTTAACCGGTAGTGACACCGAAACAACCGATACCTTGCTCGACTGGTCATTGTCGGTCGGTCCGAACAAGGGGGGCACCGTATCCCTGAACGGCGGCGGCACCACGGTGACGGACGACGATGTCATTACGGTCGACTATACCCCTGCGGCAAGTTTCAAAGGGGTCGAGACATTTACGGTTCGGGTGACAGACGAAGACGGCAGTCCGAATACGGCGGATCTGATGTTCACGGTAACCGTAAATTCTGACCCCATGATCGCGGTCAGTGGATCGGCAAGCCCCACGATTTCCGAAGACAGTACGCCCACCCCCTTCTCACAGGTGACCCTGACAGGGAGTGACACCGTCGGAGAGACTACGGCGACTTTGTTGGATTGGTCGTTGTCGACCGGTCCGAACAAGGGGGGCACCGTTTCGCTGAACAGCGGCGGTACCACGGTGACGGACGACGATGTCATTACGGTCGACTATACACCGCTAGGGGATTTTAACGGGGTTGAAACGTTTACCGTTCGGGTAACAGACGAAGACGGCTCGCCAAATACTGCGGATACGGTGTTCACGGTAACCGTCAGTTCCATCGACGACGATCCCATGATTGTGGTCACTGGATCGGCAAGCCCCACGATTTCCGAAGACAGTACGCCTACCCCCTTCTCACAGGTGACTCTGACCGGTAGCGACGCGACTGGGGAGACGGCAGCGACTTTGTTGGATTGGTCGTTGTCGACCGGTCCGAACAAGGGGGGCACCGTATCCCTCAATGGTGGCGGGGCCACCGTGACGGATGACGATGTCATTACGGTCGACTATACGCCGTTAGCGGATTTTAACGGGGTAGAGACGTTTACCGTTCGGGTAACAGACGAAGACGGCTCACCAGGCACGGCGGATACGTTGTTCACGGTAACCGTCAGTTCCATTGACGACGATCCCATGATTGTGGTCACTGGATCGGCAAGCCCCACGATTTCCGAAGACAGTACGCCGACCCCGTTTTCACAGGTGACCCTGACCGGCAGCGACGCCACCGGTGAGACGGCGGCAGCTTCCCTGGATTGGTCGTTGTCTGCCGCGCCGAATAACGGCGGGACGGTATCCCTGAACGGGGGCGGGGCCACCGTGACGGACGACGATATTATTACGGTCGACTATACCCCGTTGGGTGATTTTAATGGGGTAGAAACATTTACCGTTCGGGTAACCGACGAAGACGGGGCACCAGGCACGGCGGATACGATGTTCACGGTAACTGTAAGCGCCGTGAACGACGCGCCGGTTATCACCGGTGTGCCGACTCTTCCGATCATCATCAGCGAGGACGAGAAGCCGACGGCATTCCCCCCCTTCTTATTAAGCGCCACGGATGTAGAACTCAATAACAACCAACTCGACTGGTCAATCAGCTCGGCGGCAACCCTCGGCACGGCGACGTTGAGCCACATGAACAACAACGCGACGACCACCGTTGACTACACGCCAACTTCCCAAATCTCAGGCAACGAATCGTTTACGGTGCAGGTGACCGACGGGACCGATCCCACGACCATCGTGATCACCGTGACCGTCGAAGGCGTTAACGACGATCCCGTGGCTATGCCCGACGAAAACAAAGAGACGGATGAGGACACGCCGCTGCCCATTGATGTCCTGTTCAACGACACGGACGAGGAAGACGACACACTCACCATTGTAAAGTGGGGGAGTACGGCCGGGTCAAACGACCACCACAGTTTAAACGGAGCCGAACTCACCCTCGTTTCAGGCAAGATCAATTTCGATCCGGTCGGCGTGCCTAAATTTCAACTGCAAGACGATTTCGCCTTCCCTGGAAATCGCATTGAAGATGAATTCTTTTACACCATCACCGATGGCGGGGGTGGCACCGACCC
>JAPYPO010000152.1 GCA_029937645.1 Candidatus Hydrogenedentota bacterium | reverse complement strand
GCACTGTACACCCGCCGTTTCCCGATTCGATGCTACATTCTGAATGCATCGTTACGGGGGCCACCGTATCCCGTGACTCACGGACAAGCCGAGTAAGCTCTTCGGTTGCTACGACTTTGTTTTCGAGGAGGGAGCTTCCGATATCCTCGCGCCACGCGCTTAGGCCGCCCTCCGCGGCAAGCATTTCCACCTTCCTGCACATTTTTGCTGAAAGGGGGTAGGTTTCCGGATCCGTCAACGCCGCCCAAACCACCTCGGGTGATTTTGGGATGAAGACCTCAGATTCTCCCTTTACCTGCTCGGGCAAGAACCAGCCGAGTAGATAGAGGGCCGCCATGAGGAGCAACGCGCCAGCGAGAACAATCCCAATCCATATCATGAGGGCTGCCTATTCCGCGCGCGTCTTCTAATCATTTTAGAAGTCGTCCAGAATCTTCGTCACCAGTTGCGGAATAATAATCCTCATGCTGCCTATGATGCTTTCATGATTGCGGGGGAGTGCGCGAATCTCTTCAGCGCGGTGCGCCGCCTTCATATCGACAGCATCCAGGGCGTTCAGCGCGGCCCCGGCCAGATAGACTCCATGCCGATTCACGTTCGCCAAATCGAGGAGCACCTCAAGCGAGGGCTCAAGTGACTCGGCAGGCCCATACCGCGCCAGGGCTTCGGCGGCGGCTATTCGCACATAGGGCGACGAATCGTCGAGCGCCTCGCGCAATTCGGCGTCCGACTGATCGACACCGGTTTCCTCGCGCATTAGAAGCCCCAGAGCCGCCCAGTAGCGCACGGCACTATCCCTTGCGGTTAGCGACCGCTTGAGGGCCGGTATTTCGGCTGGATCCAAACCCGATGCCTGCTCTGCGATCCGTTGAATCGCCTCGATATTGTATGCGCCCTCTTCCCGCGCCATCTCGTAGGGCGTCCGGCCTCCCGAGCGCGCATGAATTTTGCCCTCGGGCAGAAATCCCACGTCGCGGACGTCCAATTGGAACGCGCGAAGGCGCTCACGCAATCGCAGCAGATCCGCGCGATACTCCGGTTCCTTCGCCAGATTTCGAACTTGGTCGGGGTCGGCGGCTATATCGAAGAGCTCCTCCGGCGATTTCGTCTCGAAGAATAGAGACTGCTCGGGCGTAAGCGTTCCCGCTTCGAACATCCGGTGCCAGAGCGCGGTCGTCGGCGTTTGGAACATATACGTTATGTACGCGCCCCAGGGCCGGTGAGGCATGAAATTTCGAATGTAGTGAAACCGCCCGTCACGCACGGCGCGGGACATGTCGTACCGCTCACCCATGCGGTCGCGGAATCCGAATAAGTAATCTTGCGGCGCTACGGCGTGTGCGCCCATGAAGGCATGGCCCTGCATAGGGCTAGGCGCCTCGATACCGGCGATACTTAAAACGGTGGACGCGAAATCGATGAAGCCTACCAATCGCTCGCTCACGCCGCCCGCCGCATAGCCGTCGGGCGCAAGACTGCACCACTTGTCCGGCACGTATACGATCAGCGGCACCGTCAGGCCCGAGCTATACAACCAGCGCTTGCCGCGCGGCATCCCAGAGCCGTGATCGCCCCAGTAGAAAATTATGGTGTCATCCGCAAGGCCCGCCTCGGTCACCTCGCGCAGTCGTTTGCCTACGCGCGCGTCCATCTCAGTGAGCTTGTCGTAATACTGGGCCCAATCTTGGCGGACTTCCGGTGTATCGGGATGGTACGCGGGCACGCGTACCTTCGCCGGATCGTGCACCGGCGTGTGCGGGCGGGTCCGAATTTGGCTCTCGTGGCTTGCAAAAATGTTAAAGACGGCGAAGAACGGCTGGTCCGCAGCGCGATTCTTCCAATGCGCGCTGGCCGATGATTCATCCCAGACCCGGCCCGGCTTTTCCAGGTTGTAATCTTCCTTGTTGGTGTTCGTGCAGTAGTAGCCCGCCTCCCGCAAGTACTGAGGAAACATGAGGAAGTCCTCGGGCAATCGCGTGCGGCTCCGCATATGCTGAGAGCCCGTCGAGATGGGGTACAGCCCCGAGATGATAGTCGTCCGGGCGGGCGCGCACACCGGGGCGGTTGACCACGCGTTCAGATACCTCATCCCACGGGAGGCAAACGCGTCCAGATTGGGGGTCGTCGCATAGGTATCCCCATAGCAACCAAGTTCCTGCCCGTTGTCCTCGCTGCTGATCCACAGGATGTTTGGCCGCTCAATCGCCGGAGCCTCTGCGCACGCCAGCGCAACTAAAAACAGAAGGAGGAATCGCGCTTTCTGGTTCATAAACGAGCCTTTGGGGAAGCGAACAGTCGGAGGGGAAGTCCTACGCCGCTAGGCTTGAAGTACGTCAACCGTCTCGAGGGCGTCGATCGCTTTTTCGAGGCACTTCTTGATTATGTCATTTAGGCTGTCGGGCACATCCGGCAAGAGTTCATTTACTTCCGGCGGCATGGTGTTCACTTGGTGGTAGGCCAAGTCGCCTTCCGTAAAGGGCGGGCTCCCCGTGAGCATTTCAAAGAGCATGATGCCGACGGCGTACACATCCAGCGCAGAGTCCGCGCGTTTGCCCGTCACTTGCTCCGGCGCCATGTAGCGCCACGTTCCCATGATCGCGCCTTCCTGGGTGAGATTCGAGGCCTCCTCGACGCGCGCCAAGCCGAAGTCCATCACCTTGACCTCGTTCGTCTCCGACACGACCATGACGTTTTCGGGTTTGATATCGCGGTGAATGATCCCGCGGCGGTGCGCCGTACCGATCCCTTGCGCGATCTGCTTCCCGTAATCCAAGACTTCTTCGACGGTAAGCGTCTTCTTCTTGACCAGGATTTCGCGAAGGCTCGGGCCGTCGATAAATTCCATAGCGATGAAACTCTCGCCGAACTCTTCACCAATATCGTATACGGCCACGATGTTCTTGTGATTGAGCGCCGCGACTGCGCGGGCCTCGCGAATGAAGCGGGTCTGGAATTCCTTGTCCTTGCTCAATTTCCTTGGCAGGACTTTCCAGGCGACTTCCCGCTCCAGTTTTTTGTCCTTCGCCTTGTAGACGATTCCCATGCCGCCTTCGCCGATCTTTTTGATAACCTCGTAGCGGCTCTCCCGTGGTTGCGCGATCGTCTGATTCTCGCCGCCTGCTCCAAGTTCCGTGATGATGCCCGAGGCGCCCGAGGTGCCGCCGCTCGAGAAGATGCTGCTGATATCGTTGATACCCTCTATGCGGCCGGTGACGTCTTTGTAGTAATAATCAACCGCCAAGATGCCGTTGAAGACGTTCTTTGCATCGTCATACTTTCCAGCCTGTTCATAGGCGCAGGCGAGGCCGTAGTGGGTATCGAGGCTGCCTTTGTCCGGCTCCGATTTTTCGCCAATCGCTTCTTTGAAGTGGTCCGCAGAAAGGCTAAATAGGCCCTTCTTCATAAAGCAATCGGCCAACAGTTTCAGCGCATCGCGACCGTGATCCTCATCATGGGTAATCGGCTGCAAGAGTTTGATAGCGTCGTCCAGGCGGTTCTTCCCCAAATAGATCTGGCCCAAGTTCACCGCAGCCTCGGCGGGTAGATCACCGTCCTCTGCCATGAGCTCGAAGGCCGCCTCCGCTTCGTCTAGGGCGCCGGCTTCCACGAACAATCGGCCGGCGGAGAGTAGATCGCCGCTTTGCATATGGAGTTCCGCCGCTTTCATGGCGTCGCCCAGGCCGGCGAGAAGTCTGCCCGCCTGGCTCTTCTGGCCTGCCTTGTTGAAGCACAGCGCCGCGCGTTCCATGAGATTCACCTGCTCGAAGCATGTGGCCGCTTTCGCGAACAGTTCCGCTTTTTCGTACAAGTCGCCCGCCTGCTCTATCGAGCCCAGTTTCTCGGCCAGCGCGGCGCCTTCCGCGAACGAGTCAATTTGGACGTACAAATCCATGGCCCGGCGCAACTCATTTTTCTCTTCGTACAGCGCCGCCGCCTTGGCAAAATCTTCGCATTTCTCATAGCTGCGCGCCGCGCGCATCAGGCAGTCGTTGAGGCGCACCGTCGTCAACCCGTCTTCAAACTGGCCGAGATACAGCGTCTCGCCATCCCCCCCTACGGCGATGCGCATCACGCGATCATCGATGGTGTTTCGCCACAGGGATTCCTTATCAAAATTCAGCATGAAGGAGCCCGAGTTGCACCCGACGATCAGACGTTTCTCCTGCCAAAATTCGGCGTGCTGCAAGATAGAGTCGCTTTCGTACTCCCACAACAGCGCGCGGTCCTCCACATCGTAAAGGTGCAGCTTGTCTTGTCCGAGAACGACCGCGATATGGCGGCCATCGGCACTAATGGAGACCCGGGAGACCCAATCGCCCACACTTTGTTTCCACAACACCGCGCCCGAAAAATCTATCAGATAGATAAATCCGTCGCCGCTTCCCGCCAAAATGAGCTTTTGGTCTTCCAGCGCCCGAAGATGCCACACCTTATAATCGGCGGTAACGGTCCACACGTCTTTGCCATTCATGTCGAGGGCACGAATCTTTCCGTCCGTGCAACCGGCGACGAGAAGTCCTTCCTCCTCGCAAAACGCGAGGCCGCGCGCCTCCCCGCCCAATTCCCGCTTCCACAAAAGTTCCTTCTGGGCGTCGAGGAGGTAGACGCTGCGTCCTTCCGTGCCTACGGCCACCTTGGAGGCGTCTCGCGTGATGGCCACGGAGCGCCCTCGCACCCCCATGGGAATGCGGAATTCCCAAACAAGTTTACCCTCGTCATCGAGCAGATGGACTTCGGGGCCGGCGAGGCATACCGCGATTCGTTTCCCCTCGGAGGCCGGCGCAATATCCCAGATCGGCAGTTTCGTTTCGTAACCCCACACTGATTCGGAGGCGTAGGTCGAACAAAAAAGTTCCGCCGCGCGGGCAATGTTTTTTTCACCGCGCTCGTACATTCTCGCGGCGTCAAAGTACTGCTCTTCCGCCTCGAAGATACGGCCCGCCGCTTCATAATCTTCCGCGTTTCGGTAGCACTCGGCTGCGCGCACAAGATTGCCCAGCTTTTCATGGTAGGCCGCTGCTCTTGCCTGGAGGTTCAACTCTTCGCACAAGGCCACCGCCTCAATGAGGGCGCCGGCCTCCTCGAACGCCGCTATCGCTTCCTCCTTCTGGTCGGCATTCACATACGCATTTGCGGCGTCCATGTGCATGTCCATCGACATGAAGAGTTGGGCCGCTTTCGCGTAGTCGCCGGATTCCATGCACAGCTTGGCCGCGAGGTCCAGACGATCATTATCCTCGTAAACCTGAATCGCTTCGTCGCGATGTCCTGCCGCTTCGAATAGCTTGGCCGCCTTCTCAAATCGCCCTATCGAAACGTAGAGCTCTGCGGCGCGGTCGCGCACGCCAGCCTTCTCGAAGAGGCGCGCCGCGTCGGCGAGTTTGTCCGCGCCGACCATCATCTCCCTCGCCCGCTCCAAGTCGCCGCCCTTCGCGTACATGCGCGCGGCTTCTTCATGACGGTTAACTGCGGCCAAGGCCTCCCCGGCCTGGGTATACTGGCCTGCCTTCGAATACTGGGTGACCGCCTGATCCACCTGACCCAATTTCTCGTACATCTGGGCTGCGCCGCGGTAGTCGCCCGCCTTCAGAAATTGAGTGAGCGCGCGCTTGTACTTTCCTTTTGCAGCGAGGGCTTCCGCTTTGCCGCTCTGTTCGCTTTTGGGCGCGCTCATAATTTTAGCAATCCTCGATGGAGAACCGTTCGCCGGTCCTCCTCCGTCCACTTACTCTCCGAAAACCATACTTTCGCTTACCCGTTCGATTTCTTCCATCGTCAGGGGATCCCGCATATCCGTCTCGCGCGAGCCGAAAGGAGCTACGCGCAATACTTCTTCTACCGTCGTTACTTGGCGAATCGCCTTCAGCATTCCCACCTCATTGAGCTTAAGATAGGGCGTAGTTCTACGGGCCTTCGCCAGCAATTCCGGAGAAGATTCCCCCCGCAAGAACGCATCACGAATTTCGTCCGTCACCGTCAACACCTCGAAGAGGCCGGTGCGGCCTACGAAGCCCGAGTTGTTGCAACTTGAGCATCCCCGGCCATGAAAAAAGTCATACCGCTCCGGATCAAAATCCCGGATGGGAAACATTTCGATATCGCGTTGCTCCGGCACGATGGAGGTCTTGCAACTCGGGCAAATTTTTCGCACCAACCGCTGACTTATGACGGTAAACGAAGTGGACGATTTCATGAACGTTTCCAAGCCCAGATCGCTCAGCCGCAACAGGGCGCCGATCGAATCGGCCGCGTGAAAGGTCGTAATCAATTTATGGCCGGTCAACGCTGCCGACAGCACCTCGCGCGCACGGATATCGTGGGGTATTTCGCCCACCCCAATCACATCGGGATCCTGGTGGATCGCCGAGTTAATCACGTCCGAAAACTCCGCATCCCGGCGGTTCGGTATCTGCCCCTGTACTGCGCCCGGCAACAGGAATTCGACCGGATCCTCCAGGGTGATGACCTTCAGCTTTTTCTCCACCAAATAGCTCAGCGCGGCGAAGAAAGACGTTGTTTTGCCCGTTCCCGGCGGGCCGGCGAATAAAATTAAGCCCGACGCCTGTTCCAGCGCGCGCCGGCACATCGAATAGGCGTTCGTCGTGAACCCCAAGTCATGGAGATCTGAGATTTCAGCATCCTGATGCAGGAGCCGCATGCTGATGGCTTCGCCGTAGATTCCGATAAAAATCGATACCCGTAGATCCACCTTCAGCTTTTCGATGTTGCCCACAAGTCGGCCTTCTTGCGCGTGGTTGCTGTCCGCCACATTCATACCGGATAGGGCCTTAATGCGACCGAAGAGCGGATTGCGAATCCCCAAAGGCAAATCCGCCTTATGCGTCATGAGGCCGTTTACCCGGAATCGAACCTGAAGGCGGTCCAACAACGGCTCCAGGTGGATGTCGCTTGCCCCATCGCGCATCGCTTCGCTCACGACGTAATTGACCAATTCCACCGCCTTGGTCTCGCTGCCAAGGGCTTGGAATTGGTCGACCCCCATATCCGTGCGGCCGATGTCTTCCTGAAAATCGGATTCCTCAATCGCGCCCAGCTCCTCGATGACTGGGAGCTGCTTCTGGCCGAGAAGCGCCTCGATCGTCTCTTCGATCCGTGAGGTGGGGGCGATGGCCAATTCGATGTCATGGCCGAAGACAGTTTCCAGTTGCAAATTTGTGGCCTCATCAATAAGGCCCGGCACCAACACCGTCGTAATTCCCTCCTCCTTCGAGAGAGGGAGAATCTTGTTGTGGCGCATGAAGCCCGCCGTGAGCTGCGCGAATACCCGCGTATCCACCAGCCGTTGATAGGGCACCACGAAGGGCATGTCCAACTGCTCGCTCAAGAACTTCGCCAGTTCCTCCTCCGAAATCAGACCACGGCTGATAAGCGTCTGACCGATAGGCTTCTGAGTCGAGGCCGATTGGCTTAGCGCGAATTCCAGGTCTTCCGGTGAAATGATCCCCTTCTCCAGGAGATATTCGCCCAGAGGAATACGCTTCTTATACTCCTTGATGATGTAGCGGAGTTGGCGTTTCGTAACATAACTTAGCGTGACCAGCACGTCGCCAATACGACCGCGCTCCTCCTTTTGGATTTGGAGCGCTTCCGATAGCTGGATGGGCGAGATGATCCCGTTCTCGCGAAGGATCTCACCCAGTGGAGTTGCAGACACAATCAACACCTTTACGAAGCCATTTCGGACGCAACCGGACACTCTGCTCGCTAGAGCAAGCGCCGACTGAATCCCAGCAAAAAATTCTGTTTGCCATAGTCAGATAATTGACAACCGGTCAATTGACTACCCCTGGAAAGATTTTCAGAGAAACTACTTATGAGCAAACCTGACGTTCAGCACTTCGGGAGCTGCCATCCCTAAGTGCTTGATGTGACACGTCGAGCATGGCCTAAGTGTACTAGTAATTCCCTAACGAAGCAAGCCGCTTGCACCTAGAAATAGGGATGAAAACGGATGTAGAGCAAGCAAAAGACGCGAATTTACCCCGAAAACACTTGACGAACCCGCCAATATTTGACATTTAGCGACTCTGATAAAAATGACAAATATCAGGGAGGTTTACGGTTCGACGCGACCTGATCCCCTCAAAACCTCAGCCAGATCCTCTGTCAGACCCGCCTTCGCCAGAACCTCGCTACCCATCACCATCGTCAATGGATCATAAGAACCACCACAAAAAGACGCCGCTGCGCTCGCGTCCGCGCCCGCTTCGAGAAGCAGCCGCGCCACTTCCGCCACGTTGCTCGGGCTCTTCTGCCGCCGAATTTCTACCCCATTCGCCGCCAAGTAATGCAGCAACGTCGCCCCATGCCCAAACGCCGAACGCGCCGTAGCCAAATCCGGACGCGCCCCCAACAAATCCCCAAGCGTCCCCACATCCCCCCTCACAACCGCATCGGCCCCCACCTCAAAATCCTCATCCAGCTTCGCCTGTCCGAGCGCCGCCACCGCCGACCAGCCCATATACCCATGCTCCCACGCCAACGTGGACAACGCATCCTCCTGCGTAAAGAGCGTCGCCATGATCGTTTCCCGGGGCGACCCAAACAACGGCACGAAACAATTCCGAATCTGTACACACGCGGCAAAATCATCGTCGGTATGGTGGCTGTAGAGAACCTCCGCCTGCGTTTCCAACAGCTCGCGAATCCCTAAGATCGGATCGCGGCTCTTGAACAAGTGCAGGTAGAGCATCTCGACTTCGTAGACGTAATCGGGTGTGTAGACATTCATGTCCGAACTACCTGTCGTTTTCCTACCGAACACACAAGGGAGCGCGGGCGTCTCGCCCGCGTTAAATGGCGGGCAAGATGCCCGCCCTCCCC
>JAPYPO010000745.1 GCA_029937645.1 Candidatus Hydrogenedentota bacterium | reverse complement strand
CCCTTACGGAGGCCGGGACGGTTGATGCATCGGGAGACCTCTCGGGGAAGTCGTGGAATTCAGGCGCGGCACTCAATTTCGTAAGGAAAACACGCCCACAGCCGTCGCGGGAGAGTGATGCGTCTGCTCCCGCCGCGCGGGAACACGGTGTCCCCTCCCCTAAACTGCCGACCGCGAAGAAATGGTGGGTATTTTGGAGGTAGCGCCTTATGGGCGTAGATGGATTTGGGCCGTCCCTCCTGACGGCCTTTGCTATGCGCGCTCATGGCGCGACTTCCTTGTCCCAATTTCACGCGGAGCGGCGAAAAAACTATGGCCCGTTTACTCCGTGGCCATGGGCAGGGCCACATAGATCCCCTTCGCGAAGGCTTCCTTTCCTTCGATTTGGCATTCCTCACTGCTGCATCTTCCGCTTTCCCGGTCGGCCCAGTTTCCGGCATTCTTCTCTAAGAAAAAATTGATACCCGAAAGCGCCCCATGTTGATGCCCGTGGCCACTGGAATTGGCCGCCTCAACGCCTCCCTCTTCCGTGTCGGTGCCCCCAACGGGACGCATGTACAGCGAAACCTTCCCGGTCGTCTTGCCAAAAAGGAGGAACTTCTTCGACACCGTGACGACAGGCACGGCCATTTCAACTGTCTCTCCTGCCTCGGCCCCAAGGAATTCCTGAATCTTCTCTTCGGCGACCTCGGTAAGCTCAATTTTTAAGGCCCGTATTTGCAGACAGGACACGACCCAAAGCGCCCCAAGAGCAACAAGTACGCCCAACAATATCCTGGCCCTTCGGGTCGCGAACAATTTTTCTCTGGCAGATTCCATCATGCGAATTGAACCTATCCCCAGTTACGAACAGAGAGCCACACAGGCATCACTCCGAGGCATTCCTTTTCCGTCCTATATATTAACAAGAAGCAGAATCCGGAGGCGCTAAATTTTTGTTCAGCAGTATGAAAGTGGGCGCGCAATAAACCCTCAAAAGAAATTCAACCAAGAATACAGCATTAACCCACACGATGTACGCTTCAACACAAAGGCATCTTCGCGATCCCTGCGTCTCTGCGGTGAATATCTCGATGCGCCGCGATTGCCCTGATCTACGGCCCAATGGTACCATCGGCCTTTCTCGGGAGAAGCAACGTGCGCGCTATCGCTATCAGAAATCTTATACACGCCGCCTTGGCCGAAGATGTGGGCCTCGGCGACATTACGACGGATTCCATTGTGCCCGCTGCGGATCGCTGTGCAGCGATACTCACGGCGAAGCAGGATGGCGTGTTAAGTGGCCTAACCGTCTTTCAGGCAGTATTCGAGGAACTACAAGCCGAATTGAAGGACTGGAAGGCCTTGGAAGATGGCGCGTCGTTCACGGCGGGCGATGTCGTTGCGTCGTTCTCCGCGAAAACCCGCTGCGTGCTCACCGGCGAACGGACTGCGCTTAACTTTGTCCAACATCTTTCCGGTATCGCCACCCTCACCTCAGAATTCGTAAGAGCTATCGAAGGATTGAATACCCAAATTTGCGATACACGGAAAACCTCGCCCATGCTCCGTGCGTTGGAGAAGGAGGCTGTCGTGCACGGTGGCGGCCGCAATCATCGCCACGGACTGAACGACGGCGTCCTGATCAAAGACAACCACATCGCTGCTGCGGGCGGCATCGAGCAAGCCATCGCCTTGGCCCGCGTCCATACCCACCATCTCCTGAAGGTCGAGGTAGAGGTGACGAATGCAG
>JAPYPO010000151.1 GCA_029937645.1 Candidatus Hydrogenedentota bacterium | reverse complement strand
GTGGATGGGACGCAGATAACTCCCCACCTCCAAACAAGTTTGAAGGTGCCACCCGGATCGATCTTGCCTCTGTCCTTATCCCAATGTGCCGCGAGCCGGGCTCGTCCTCGAAAAAAAACAACAAGCCCCCGACGGGAGAAAAACCGTCGGGGGCTTAATCAATAACGAGAGATATTTTACAGGGATTCGAATATCAGTTGATGCTGAGTTTTCGTTTCATAGATAGCTTGTTTGCTCTGAAGAATCAACAACTGGTCGGCGAAATTCTCGCTGCGCGCCGCGGTGACCTGATCCCCAATTTCCGCCTGAACCGTCTCCGGAAGACGCTCAAGAAACGCGTATTCCTTCGAGTCCGTTCCCGAGATATTTTCATACGAACCAACATGAAGTCCGTCGATAGTCCGCCAGTAGACACTCCAGTTTCCATTCATCACACACTCCGCCCACTGCATAGACTTGCTGCCGAGTTCGTCATGAACCGGGATTTTCGCGAAGAAGTATTCACGCGACTGGCCGATTGCATATTCCTGGTTCCACATCGCCGTGACTTTATTCACCAGCGACGGCGAGACCCACTTGGCCTCAGCAATCTCATCGCGGAGCGCCACCGCCGACGTGCGCCGATCCATGCGCGCATAGCGCAGAGGGGTCAGGGGAATGCCTTCGCTAATGGAGTTAATGGCCTCCTCCACGGAATGAAGCAGCGAATCCTTCGATGCCTTGCGGCGCCGGTCCGCATCTTCCAGACCGCCCACGGCAACTTCAAGCCGCGCGTTCTCCGCCACAAGGCCTTCGTTGCGCGCGGTGGTGATCGCCGTCTCCACCAGCACCTCTTCCAAGAGGGTCTGGGCGTTGGCGAATTCCAGATTCTTGTCTTCGATATCACGCTCAATATCCCGAAGCTGCAACTCAAGGTTCTGAACAGCCGGCATCAATTCCGCGAGACGGGCATCTAATTCATTACTTTGCTGAACACGCCTTTCGATTTCTTCGAGGCTTATTGGCGCCTCATCCGGTGTCGCATCTCGCAGTATATTTATTTGTCTCTGTAGCCCGCTATTCTTAGTCTGCAGATCATCCGCCCGTTCGCGCTGAGAATCGGCTTCAATACGCTGAGGGTTAGGCATGAATCCCAACTTGTCAGCCGCAAAAGGCCCACCGGCAAGACCGATGATAAGCGCGACAATTCCAATCAGCGCCACGACCATCGTACTCGGTCCACCGCGACCGCCACCTGTGTCGCCGCCGATGGCGGGGGGTGTGGGTGTTACGCCCAAGGCGCCGGGCGCGCCCGTATCAGGCGAAAAGTCGGGCACCGGAGTTCCGCCGCCGCCCGCGCCAAAAGCGCCTTGGTCAAAACCAAAATCGCCGCCGGCTGCTGGGCTTGGGCTCGCGTCAAACATCGGTGTTTCCATGGCTTGCGTCGGCGCGTCCGTGCCGCCCGAGCCAAATCCACCGCTATCGCCGCCAAACGCACTGTCAAACATCGGCGTTTGAATATCAGATTCCGGTCCGGGTCCGGGTCCCATATCTGGAGTTTCGGGCGAAAAATCACTGTCCGCCGCGAGGTCCTGGAATCCAAAGCCGCCTGATGGATCCGGCGTATCCAGACCACTTGCCGGCGTGTCCAGATCGCTGAAGCCTCCGGGCGTCGAAG
Source organism: Candidatus Hydrogenedentota bacterium (assembly GCA_029937645.1). Lineage (GTDB taxonomy): Bacteria > Hydrogenedentota > Hydrogenedentia > Hydrogenedentales > JAPYPO01. The sequence continues at coordinate 7,220 of JAPYPO010000151.1, read as the reverse complement.
CCGGGGTTTCCATAGGCTGGGGCGTGTCGAGCGAAAGGTCGCCCAGAGGCGGCAGATTGCCTTCAGACTTACTACCACCGGAGTCGAAATCGCTCAGAGGCGGCAGATTGCCTAAACCTCCTTCGTCGCTTTTTTCTTCTTCTTCTGTACCTTCATCATTCGTCTCGTCAGACATGAAACGCGCCTCCACGAAAGGGGGATATTACACCATTAAAAATCAATTTCTACGCGGCTGGATCTTAGCACGGTCCCCGTTGGCTGTCAAGAAAAACCCAATGGGTGAAATGGCCCTCGCGGGCTCCGCGGCCTCATCGGGAGCAGCACAAGAGATATCCGGGCCAGCAGATTGATAGCGACACCCGCTCCGATCTCGAAGCTGTTGGCATTCTTGAACGGCAAGATTGAATCTGTAAAATATGAGAATTATACGATTACGGACTCAGGCAACGGGGTGATGCTAGAACTCTTCAATGCGTGTGCCTTCCGATTTGAGGCGCAAAATGGGCTCCACGAGTTCAGGCTGAGACTGGAGTAGAGTCAAGAACGATTGGTCGGCACCCATCTCGTCACCCATTGCCAAACGTACACGGCCCAGGCTGAGCAGCGCCTCTGTAAGGTATTGCTTCCGGCTCTCGGCTTGAGAACGTTGGATGACCTGCATGTACTGATTCGCAGACTCGGCGAAATTTCCCTGACGCTCTGCGATTCGGGCGAGCGACATCCTCGAATCAATTACGGTCGAATTCCACGGCACCGCGGCAGCCGGATCCAATTCATTCATCGCATCAATGAAGGACAGCAAGAGTTGGTATTCACGCCGCGCGCCGATGGGGTTACCGAGAAGATCCTGGTACGTGACCGCGAGGTTGTAGCGGACCCGAATGGATCCAGGGTTCTCCCGCAACGTTGTCGTGTAGAGCGTTTCGTTATCGTGCCAATCGGCATTGCGCGTGGTCGTGAGCGACAGAAGCCACACACACCAGATCGCCGTAACGGTGGCAAGCGCTCTGCCAACCGGTTTGGGAAACGGGCCATCAAACAACAGCGTCGCCAGCGCCCACAGGAAACCCGCGAGCGGGACATACATCCAATGTTCGGCCATCGGCGCGTTGAGCGGAAGGAGGGCCCCTGAAATAACCAGCCACCCCACCAGAAACCAACCCATGCCGAGCGTCACGCCCGGCTTTTCACAGCGATGCCCATAAACCATCAGCGCAATCGCGGCCGCAAGGAGTACGAAACCCGCAGCCGCCGTCAAGCCCGTCGCGTGGGCGAGGCTCCATTCCATGTGAAGGTTCAGCGGCGCGAAAATAAGGCCTACATACGTAGCAAGCGTTTGGGCCGATTCGGAAAAGCTAAGGCGGCTTCCGGTCATGGGTGCGAAGTTGAGCACCGTCGCCCGAAGCGCCGCATACGCACCCGCGATGGGCACGGCATAGTACAACGGCAGAAGCCGGGCCGACAGACTCGGCGCATTCTCAGCATCCCGGTTTCGAGCGCCGAAAAAGAGGCATAGAAACAAGAGCGCCGGGTAAATGATCGCGGCTTCTTTGCTCAACAATCCAAAGATAAAACACCACGACGCAAAAATAATACTCAAACCACGCCGGGGCGAACGCGGGTCACCCACGCTCAGCGTGAGCCCGGCAAACATGAAGGCTGCCGCCATCGAGTCCGCACGCCCGCTGATATACGCCACCGCTTCGGTGTGCAGCGGATGGAGAACATAGACCAACACGACCAGTAATCGGACGGTGGCTGTAGCGCCGAGCCGCGTCATCAGCGCGAAAAGCAGCAGCGCGGCGGCGATATGCCACAGCGTCGAGGTGATATGAAATAAGAATGGACCCACTTCCGGCGGTCGGAACGCAGGCGGAATCTCCAAATTTTCAGGCGTATGGGCGAAGAAGTAATCGACCATGAACGAGAGCGAGAGAAGCGGCCGGTAGAAATTCCCCTCTCCGCGCCCGAAGACATGCTGATCTTCCCGGAACAATTGGACCGCTTTACTCGGATCCTTTACATGCTCGTGTAAGAGAATCGAGGATGCGTCATCCCACACGAACTCACCGGACAGAGAACCCGCGTAGGCCACGAACCCGAGGAGCACGACAGCGAACACGGCTGCCCATCGGAATTGATTTTCGTTGAATGTCATTGCTCGGTATCCCGAGGCCTTCCGCGCTCGCCGCTGCCCAGGTTCGCTACAGCGTAGGCGTGTTTCTGATTTCGAACTGCTTGCCGCCGTCCTCGTATTCCATCAGCGCGCCCTGCATGCGCCCGATGACCGAGACGAATTTCACGCCATGCTCAATATCGCCCACCGCCATCGTAACTTTCTTAAACGTTTCGCGGGTTAACCGAACGAACATGTTGACTTGCAGGTTGTATACGCCATTATCCTCAAAGAGGGCATGGAAGGTGACGACCGGCTTCTTCAACTCGCGGATGGACTTTTCCCGCAAACGGTCTAACGAGTCCGACCCGGGGGCAAAAATCTTTTGAGCATCAAACATGAGTAACACATGAAGCCAGGCCTCCAAGTCCGCGACCGCCCGGGCGCGCTTGACAATATCCAAGGAAACCAGGCGCATTGCTTCCTCGCCGTTGACCTCGCCGGCTAACTGATTCCGTTGCTGTTGAGCATTCTCCAGCCAGGCCTTCGATTTCTTAGGGCCCAGGCCACTGCCGAATTTAGGTAAGGGCGCGTTCAAATCTGTCCCCTGAACAGCGTCTCGATGCAATTCCTGCGCGGTTGGTGGTGGCGGCGGCGGGGGCTCCTCCGGTGGGGGTGGTTCCTTCTCACAGCCCACGAGGCCAACCAATAATACCGCCGAAAGAATTGCGTATCGTTTCATAGCTTGACCTTTTTAGAGCCCTAGGTTTTGTATGACTGGCTTTGACGTGTTCAATATCGGCGCTAAGATTATCAGACGGGAGCGGATGCGTCAACCGCGCCGACGATTCACGCAGCGCCGAAAAATCCACGCGCGGCAATCGGCGCCCAAGGAGACCCCATTTTGCGTCAAAACGAGAGTTCAACACGCGCGCCGAGAGCCAACGCATCATCTCGCCGACTGCCCCCGGGGTTCGCAATGTATTGGGCATCAGGTTTGATACTGAGCCAAGGCGCAATCTGTGCTCTGTAGAACAATTCCACCACCGTTTCATTTGCCTTCTCGATGTCCGCTTCATCGCTTAACTCGACATGGAACACGCCCAAGCCGAGCACATCCGCGTCCCGGCCACGAACGGGGCCCGTCCATTGAAAGCCCAGGCCGAAATACTGCGCCGCTTCCATAACGCGGTCATCCGACCAACCGTACTGGGCAAACACGCCCAATCCCTGCTCGTTTTTCTCTCCCCCGCTTTTTTCGCGGTACAGCTCCTGGTCCCAGGTGACGTAGAAACCGTACGCTTCATCCCGCGTTCGGGGCTCCGGCTCCGGTTCAATCCGCCCGAGCCGCGTACGTTCGTCCGCCAGTCGCTCGAATCGCGTGAGCTCGTCCGCCAGTTGGTCGAACAGTGTCGGTTCCTCCTCAGAAAGCCCCAGCCGTTCAAAGTCCGATCCGTTCCACCACGATCCCAGACGCAAGTGCCCGGCCCGGCCCTTGATTTCATAATGGAACGCCGGCTCAATCATAACCATCGGACCCCGAAGGTGATCGCGTGTAGCCCCAAGCGATCGCCCGCCATCCGGGTCCCCTTGGAAGAGGCCAATATTCATCGAAAACCACGCCACCGGCTCCACTCCGAGGACGAGGCCCCAGTCCTGATCCGGATAGGTCACCAGCGGAATCGTAGGGCTGAACCCCGGTGAGGAGTTAATAAACTCGCCCCCGTAGTTCACAAACGCAAAGTCCGCGTTCGATTCCATCTTCCCAACCTTCAGCGATAGCCGTCGATTCAAGAAAAAATGCTTGTACCAGATTTCAGATATCTGGAAATAATCATCCGCGTCAATATTCGAAAGAACTTGGAAATCGCCAACATAATCCTCCGTGACTCCATCGCCATGCTGCCCTTGAACATGCAAGAAAAATTCCCCGTTCTCCCACCATCCGGCGGCTTCCGTGTCCAACTCGACGCTCAGGCTCATATCCGCGCGATACGCCCCGCCGCTCTTGAGGCCACCCCGCTCGTTCGAGAAATATTCCGCCGTGTACACCAATTCCAACCCGACCCCATGCTGCTCCAAGCGCGGGCGCAGTCCACCCCAGTCGCCAAATAAATGATCGCGCTCACGCCATCCGGCGAGATCCAGCGTCAGATCATCCCCACTCGCAGCACTGGCGAGCAATTCAAAGATCGCAAGGCCGGTAGCGATCCAACATAGTTTGGTCTTGTATCGAGGATTCAATTTTCGCTTTCTAGGTTGGAGGACGGAGGCAATTCGGCATAGTTAGCCAAAGGTAATTTACTAAGGTTAACTTTGTGAACCTATATAAAATTCCCGGCGCGCGAATTTTCGCCTTCCAGAAGCCACTCGCTCTGCTGGTGGTTACTGACTACCAGCGCACATCCCATGGGGAAAGTTGACTCTATGCGATGGGCGGAATACGCTGTAGCGCAAACGGGGCAATCCACCACAGTCCTGGGCAGAGTGCCTTTTCGTCCACCAGGGTTGTCTGAAGGCCCTTATCGCAGGCGTCAATAAAGGAAAAATTCAGGGCTATCCCATAGAAACTCTGCCAAATCTGCGGAGTAGACCCACATCGACCGGCCCCGCGATCCCCGTGAACACGCACGGCGCCCTGAATCAAACATTCACCTTCGGAAATTCTTGACCCGGTTTAGGAGTTACATTCTTGAAGCGCAGTGCGCCTCCGGTGGCGTCCGTAGGGCTCCCAGTTCGGAATGGTGCGAAAGAGAAACTCGAGTAAATCGACACCGGTTACGCCGGGTTTAGGAGAACATCCATGGTTTCGGAATCGGCAGTCTTAGATTCAATGAGGGACATTATCGACCCCGATTTGGGTAAAGATATTGTATCGCTCGGCTTTATCAAGAAGTTGGCCATCGACGGCGGCGACGTCAGCTTCACGGTCGAGCTAACGACCCCCGCGTGTCCCGTCAAAGACGAATTCCGGGACCGCTGTGAAAAGGCCGTAAAGGGGATCCCTGGGGTGGATTCGGTCACCGTCAACATGAGCGCCATGGAAGTGAAAAGGTCTACCCAGCCGGGCATCAACACCCTCAACCGAGTCAATTCCGTCATTGCCGTGTCGTCCTGCAAGGGCGGGGTCGGAAAATCGACCATCGCCGCACGGCTCGCCCGACAGTTGCAGCGGGAGGGCCTAAAAGTCGGCCTCCTCGATACGGATATATATGGACCCTCCGTGCCGACCCTGTTCAATCTGCATCAGCCCCAACTCATGATGCGCGACAACATGCTCATCCCCATCGAAGTTGACGGATTGTTGCTCATGTCCGTGGGCTTTGTCATGGGAGACAGCCCCGCCGTCATGCGCGGGCCCATGGTCTCCGGCTACGTGCAACAGATCCTTCAGCAAACCGACTGGGGCGATCTCGATTACCTCATCATCGACATGCCGCCCGGCACCGGCGATATCCAACTGACCTTGGTGCAACTCGCCGCGCTCGACGGCGCGATCATCGTGACCACGCCCCATTCGCTCTCCCTGGCCGACGTAGCCCGCGGAATCCTCATGTTCGAAAAGGTGAACGTCCCCGTGCTGGGCATCGTCGAAAACATGGCCTACTTCGTGTGCGACAACTGCGACAAGAAACACTATCTATTCGGACACAGCGCGCAATCGCTTAAGGATCGCTTCGGGCTGCGGAATCTCGCCGAGTTCCCCATCCTTGAAGGCATGTCCGCCGTGCAGGGCGCTGACGAGGCGGAGGGAGTCGGTCCTATAAAAGAACTGGCGGAAAACCTCCACCGTGCGGTCGGGATTCGCCGGATGGAAGCAACCGACCTCCCCGAGGTCTCGGCCAACCCAGGCCATATCTACGTCAAGTGGCCGGACGGCACCGACAGCTCGATTCCCAACAAAGAAGTGCGGGCCTCGTGTCAGTGCGCCGCGTGTCGCGAGGAATACACGGGCGAACAAATCCTCGACCCCAGCACCATCCCTGACACCATCGAAGCAAAAGAAGTCGGGACCCTCGGCAACTACGCGGTCTCAATAGCCTGGAGCGACGGCCACACCTCGGGAATTTTTTCTTGGGACCACCTGCGCGGACTGGCCAGGAAGAGCGCGGTATAGCGCTCACTCTTGCAACGCGCGAAAGTGGGCTACCGAAGATTCGCCGAGTGCCTGGGTGTCGTATCCGCCCTCCAACAGCGAAACGATGCGTCCGCCCGCGATGCCTTTGATCCTGCGCGTCATCTCGGCGAAATCATCCGTCGTGAGGTTCTGATCGGATAGCGGATCATTCTTATGCGCGTCAAAACCACAGGAGATCAGGAGGATCTCCGGGTCGAAGGTTTCGAGCGTCGGCACGACCACCGTCTCGATCGCCTCAAGCCACAACTCCGCCGATACTCCAGGTGCCATGGGGATGTTCAAATTGGTATTCGCTTCGCCCCGCTCCTCGGCGCGTCCGGTGCCGGGGTAGTGGGGAAACTGGTGAAGGCTGATGTAGTACACCGATGGGTCGTCGTAAAGGGAATGCTGGGTGCCGTTGCCGTGATGGACATCCCAATCGAGAATCGCGACCCGGCTCAATCCCCGCGCGTCGGTGAGCCACTTCGCCGCGATCGCTACGTTGTTGAACAGGCAAAACCCCATCGCGTGGTCCCGTTCTGCGTGGTGGCCCGGCGGACGCATCGCATTGAACGCCGAATCAAACGCGCCATCGAGCACGGCTTCGCAGGCCCCTATCGCGCTCCCAGCCGCCAACAGCGCCGCGTCCCAAGAAGCCTCCATCATCACCGTGTCTGCGTCCGGATAATGCCCTGCGCTACGGCAAGATTCTTCAATGGTGTCAATGTGCTCGGCGGTATGGATTCGAAGCAGATCGTCGCGCGACGCCCGTTTGGCCTCAAGGCGAGGCGGCTTCAATCCCGCCGCTTCGAACGCATCCCGAATCGCACGAAGCCGGTCGGGACGTTCCGGGTGGCGTGGGCCGGTGTCGTGCAGTAGGCCTTCTTCGGCAAAGGTGAAGGCGGTTTTCATGGCGCGTTCCTCTCGTTTCTACTAGACCGAGATTACCCATATGGACCCGTCGGCGACCGGAGCCAATGAGATTGA
>JAPYPO010000744.1 GCA_029937645.1 Candidatus Hydrogenedentota bacterium | reverse complement strand
CCCATGGGCATCTGCAAATGCCGTTGCGCGGCCCTTATCTCGTGCCGCTATCGCGGTGACAGATGCGCCCGGCACATCTTGTAGGGATTTGACCCAGTCCGAGGCGATCGAAGACGCGCCGATAATCCCCCAGCGGATCTTGTGGTGGATTCCGTCTTCGTCGGTTAGCCCGAGCCGAATATCCATGGGTGTATTCATTGGGAATCCCTTGTAGATATAGGGATCCGGGTTGGTAAAATCTTCGCTCATAACGTTCTCCATCCACATGTATGGGTCCGAGAAGTCATGACGCACTGATTCTCACCCGCCAGCCTCGCAAAAATGCCATCAAACTATGAATTCCACTGTACACAAATCCACATGGGGAATCGAAAACCTAAACTCTATTTTGCGCCTCGGTATTTTCGATTGCTGCGAGTTCATATCCTTGCCCTAGACTGTGGAGCTCTAGATCGAATGGATAGACCGCCGAGAGAAACGCAGCGTATATCCGACCTTGGATCTTTTCAAAACTCGCCCAATCAATGTCCTCCAAGAAACAATAGATTTCGATGGGGAGTCCGCCGGTGCCTGTTGGCGCGAGTTGGCGTACCATGATTGTTCCCTTCGTAGAAACGTTTTCATCCTGCTCAAGATAGTGGGTCAGATAGGTTTGAAAAAGATCGATATTGGTCAAATACGGACCGTTGAGGAGACGAGTCTCCATCACATGCGCACTCGGAAATTCTCCGTCGGGCCCGCATAGACTCTCGCGAAATTTCCGCACTTTGTCGATTTCCTTCTCGACGAGATCGGATATCAGATCGACATGAAGCAGGCGCTCTAAAAGGGTGAGATCGCAGAATCTCACCGTCTTGTGTTCGATGACCATCACGCGTTTGAAACGCCGGGCCCCATATTCCTGCATACCGCGCCAATTCTTAAACGCTTGAGACATTAGTTGCGTGAGAGGAATTGAAACAATCGTCTTGTCCCAATTTTGAATACGCGCGGTATGGAGCCCCATTTCCACCACGGTGCCGTCGACGCCGGAATCGGGAATTTCGATCCAGTCGCCGACTTTTACCAAGCCGTTTGACGCGAGTTGGAGCGAGGCCATGAACGAAAGGAGCGTGTCGCGAAAGATTAGCAAGAAAACGGTGGATGCGGCTCCGAGTCCAGTCAGCCATTTCCAAGGCGATTGACCAAGCGCCACGAGAATGATGGTGGACATTCCAACGCAAAGCAGCAGGATTCGGGCGAACTGGACGAAGGCCTTCAGAGGCCGTTGTGTGGCCATGGATGTTTGGGAGTAGATCGTGTCGACACAGCGAAGAATTCGGTCGAAAATCAGCAGCACCACGATATAGAAGAAAGCGTCGAATACGTGCACCAGGCCATCGAATAGGTCGGCGTGGCCTTGATCGGGAGCGATCTTGTTTCGAACGTCGAAAAATCGCCGCCCTAAATCAAACATGATCAGGGGCGCGATGAAACTTATATGGCGAATCAAGCCCTCACGCTGGATCAATTGGACCCAGTGCGCGCGTTTCGCAGGCTTCAACCAAACGGAAACCAGCACCCGGAGTACAATGTATTTTGCCGCGAAGTAGGAGACCGCCATCAAGAGCGCAATTATCGCGTAGGAGGCGGAGGGGCTCAGATCGAGACGAATGAAATTCAGGCGTTCGAGAAATGACATAAGCCCGGATTTCCCATTTGGAAGAGTCATCTTGAGATCCGCCGGCATCGATT
>JAPYPO010000743.1 GCA_029937645.1 Candidatus Hydrogenedentota bacterium | reverse complement strand
TGCTGCACTTCTCGACCGCCCTTTTGCTGCTACACTTCTAAACCGCCGTTTACAAATCGGCATTATGACCCAGGTACATTTACGACCTTCATCGGCTACGAATGGACGAGTCATCCGGGGGGGCAGAACATACACCGAAATGTAATCTTCAAAGGCGACACCGCTCCCCTGCCGTTTACGAGTCTTGAATCGACGAATCCCGAGGACCTGTGGGCATGGATGGACTCGGTACGCAAGGGCGGACATGACGCGCTCGCGATCCCGCACAATATGAATCTCTCCGATGGGCGCGCCTTCGAGCGGCAAGACAGTCTGGACAACGCGTTCACACCTGAATATGCGGCCACTCGAAACCGGAATGAGCCGTTGGTGGAAGTTACTCAAATCAAGGGAACTTCAGAAACCCATCCGGCACTGAGCCCAAACGACGAGTTCGCGGATTTCGAGTTGCTCGAACTGTACCTCTTTGGAGACAAATCGGTCACAAAATTCAAGGGCGGCTATGTCCGCTCCGCATACCGCACCGGGCTTGAGTTTCAAGACCAGGAGGGCTTCAACCCGTATCGTTTTGGCCTGATCGGCGCATCGGACAGCCATACCGGCGTTATCCCGGATGATGAATACAACTACTCGAGTATGTCGTCGGGGATCGCCTCCTCGCGCGAACGGGCTGCGAAACGGAGGTTGGGCGCTCTCAGAGGGCGCCGTCTCGGTGCGTCCGGGCTCGCCGGCGTCTGGTCCAAGGAAAATACTCGGGAAAGCATTTTCGACGCGCTCCGGCGCAAGGAGACCTGGGGTACCACGGGCCCGCGCATTCAAGTGCGTTTCTTCGGCGGCTTCGAAATGGCGAATGTAAGACCCAGCGAGCCGGGCTGGATCGACGCGGCCTACGAAAAGGGTGTTCCCATGGGAGGCGAACTGAAAGCGGCCGATGTAACCGGCGCGCCCACCTTCGCGCTCTGGGCCATTAAGGACCCGGACGGCGCAAATTTGGATCGGATTCAGATTGTGAAGGGTTGGTCCAGCGGCGGCGTGAGCCACGAGCAGGTCTTTGACGCGGTATGGTCCGGCGACCGTTCCATTAATCCTAAAACAAGCAAGCTCGCCCCGGTTGGAAACACCGTGAACCTTGAAACCCTCGAATATTCCAACTCCATTGGCGCCGTCGAACTGAAAGGCACCTGGACCGACCCCAATTTCAGGGCCGATCGCAACGCATTCTACTACGTCCGCGTCCTCGAAATCCCAACGCCACGCTGGAGCATGTTCGACGCGAAATTAGCGGGGATTCCCCACCCTCCAGAACTAAGCAAGACTATACAAGAGCGCGCCTACACCTCACCGATACGATACGACCACCACTAGGTCTTCTTTTACTGCGACGAAGAATATGCCCGTTCGAAAACCAATCAGCTATGAGCGAGTGATACTTTCGTGTAGTCTCAGGCTCGCCGAATGGTCATAGATAGTGGCCACAACGGCTTCAATCCGACCATGGTAGATGGGCCATAAGCCGACACGGGAGGCGTCTGATAGCGCAAAACCAATGTTGAATTCGTCTGTGTGGCTCTTCAATAATGGCGGACGCGCTTTTATGGGAACGGTGCCGGAATATCTTCCGGCCTATCGAACTCAACCCAAAGGAAGAGGGCGGAGAAAATGAAGAACATCTCGATAGCAATGCTGATGATCACATTGGGCTTTACGGGCATGGCGAATGCCGAGCAAGCCAGACCGA
>JAPYPO010000150.1 GCA_029937645.1 Candidatus Hydrogenedentota bacterium | reverse complement strand
GCCCAGAATGATGACGGCGTCAACCGTATGAGAGAAGTCGCCTTCTAAGCGCTTGGGTCTGGTGATGACACGGCGGTAAAGGCCTATCCCCAAGGCGATCATCACGAAGAGCCCAAAGAAATCCTGGAGCGAGTTCATGAGCACCCACAGCGGGCCCATAAACGCAAAGCTGAAGTGATTCGGAGTCAGGCCGTTGATCAGGCCTTCCAGGGTGCCATAGGTAATAATCCAGAAGCCCCAGAAGATAACGGCATGGCCCCAGCCCGAGGGCTTCTTCCTGACCAACTTCTGCCCGAATCCCTTAACGAGGAGATCCTTGATCCGACCCGGTATCTCATCGAGCCCAAGGGTGCCCTGGCCTAGATTAACGAGCCGGTAGATCAGGAGTAGCCGCCACGCGAATACTCCGTGAGCGGCTATGATGAGCAAAAGGAGAAGAAGGTTGCTAATGGTCATAGAATGGCCCCGCCTTGGTTCATGCGCCGCGTCAAAGAGAAAGCCGTCTACTCCGCCAAAATCTTCCGGGCCTCTTCGGTCAACGCGGGCACCACTTCAAACAAGTCGCCTACGATCCCGTAATCGCAAATTTTGAAGATATTCGCTTCCGGGTCTTTGTTGATCGCAACGATGATTCGTGAGGTCCGCATACCGGCCTGATGCTGAATCGCGCCGGAAATACCGCAGGCAACATACAGATCCGGGCTCACGACTTTACCCGTTTGGCCCACCTGATGCGAATGATGAATCCAACCGGCGTCCACCGCTGCGCGGCTGGAGCCAAGGGCGGCGCCCAGCACATCACACAATGCTTGGATAACCTTGAAATTTTCGCCCTCACCCAATCCACGGCCACCGGAACAGACAATCTTCGCTTCCGTCAATTCCACCGTGCCCACCGCCGCTTCCGCCACATCCTTGATGACCGTGCGCAAGTCGAGCTGAGGCATTTCGCGCTTTACCAGTTCTGGCGCGGTGTCGCCATCGCGCTCCACGACCACAACGTTCGGCCGCACGGAAACCATCGCGGGTTCGCTGGTAATGCGCACATCGGAGATGACCTTGCCTGCATAGACGGGTTTCTTGGCAACAAGGCCGTTGTCCCAATCCAGTCCGATGGCCTCTTGCACCAACTCGACGCCAAGCCGCCCGGCGACCGAGGCGCAAAACTCTTTACCCAGCGCCGACGCGGATCCGATGATAACTTTCGCGCCCAGTTCGTTCGCCAGCTCTCGGACGATCGGCACGTAGCCATCGCTCGAATAATGGGTCAGTTGTTCGTTTTCATATACGAAGAGCTTCGATATCCCGAACCCCTTCAAGAGATCCGCTTGATCGTCCAACGACTTTCCGATGAAGACGGCGTTCAACTCCATGCCCGCCTTCTTCGCGATTTTACTAGCGACCGTCGCCGCCTCAAGCGCGCAATTTTTTAAGTCGCCGCGCTGCTCCAACAACACCAACACACTCATTGGAAAACTCCTTCGTGGATGTCCCGGTTACAGGACTTTTTCTTCTTCGCGCAGAATAGAGAGCAACTGCGACACACGTTCGCTAGTTTCGCCCTCAAGAATTTTGTTGAGCCGATCCTGACGCGGCAACGTCATGCCCTCAACTTGGATGCCCGAGGCCAACTCCTCCGCGCTCAACCCCAAATCGCTCAACGAAAGCTCCTTAATCTCCTTCTTCTTCGCCTTCATGATGTTCGGCAGCGTGGGGTAGCGGGGAGTGTTGATCCCCTTTTGAGTCGTGATCAACGCGGGCAGCGCGATTTCAAGCGTGTAGCTCCCGCCCTCGATTTCACGTTCAACCGTCACGGTTGTACCGTCCAGGGCGAAGCTCGTCACGATGGAGGCATGAGGGATATCCAGCAGCTCCGCAACACGCTCAGGCACCTGCGAGGCGTCGTCATCCACCGCCTGCTTCCCCGCGAAAATCAGCTCCGGCGATTCCGTCTTCAACGCAGCCGCAAGCGCCTGCGCAATCCCCTTGCTGTTGTACCCGGCCACGCCGTCGTCCTTCACGAACACCGCCCGGTCCGCGCCCATCGCCAGCGCCGTGCGAATCGTCTCCTGCGTGCCTTCCGGCCCCATCGTAAACACCACGACTTCCTCGGCTTGGCCCGCGTCTCGGGTCGCAATAGCCTCTTCCATCGCATGTTCATCATAAGGACTCATGACAAATTTAAGGCCGGTCGTATCGACCGATTTCTCGTCCGCGCCAATCTTGAAGGTCGACGCCGTATCAGGGACACGCTTCATCAAAACCGCGATTTTCATAGGATGTTCCTTGCCAATCGTTACAGGGTTTAACGCGAAACTGCGGATACTCGTGAGATTCAAGTCCCCGAAACCCCGTGGAAACAAGAAAAAGGATAGTATCAATTTCCGGTGGAGAGACTCAAGTTGGACATTTTTTTTCTCACGCCAAGCCGCAAAGGCGCAAAGAAAACAAGGAGATAGAATGGCTCTTCTTTGCGGCTTCGCGTGAGAAAGTTCTTCTGGAAAGCCCCTACCAGGCCTCTAGTAATTCTAACGCCCTCTCCGCATCGGATTCCCTAATATGATTCTCTGCAATCCAGCGTACATATTGGTGCGCTCGGCGCGAATGCTCCTCTGCGGCCAGTTCCACCACCGCCTGGGTACTTACCTCGAGGAGGCGCGGGTCGGATAGGAGTCGATAAGCCCCGTTATGGCCGTAACGGAAAGCGAGATGTGCCGCGGGCGAGACAAAATGCCGACCGAAACTAGGTTGAGCAGAGAGGCGCTCCAGTGCTTCGAAGAGCTGAGGAACAAACGGTTCAACGGCTTCGTGGGGCAAGTACTTCAGATGGTGTCGGACGTAATACAGCGTTTCGGAGTCCTCTAAACGCCCCGATTCCATAAGCGTGATTAGCGCCTCAAGACCCTCTACACTTCGAATAGTGCTGAGTGCCTCCAAGCCAGTAGCGCGACCGACCATCACCGAGTGGTTCTCTTCATCTATGACCTGATCGGGGTCGGGTCTGGGGCGCGCAGCTAACTCAATTAGGAATCTCAGCCCATCGCTTCCTCGCCTTATAATTTCCATCATTAAGTAAGCTGATTCTTCCGAGGCGTGGTGCACGAAGGTAGGACTCTTTCTCTCGATTGCGTTGAGTCCCTCAATACGCGACAACAGATCGCTCAGAGTCAGGTTTCTTAACTCCGCGTCTATCGAGTCGATCCCAGGCTCTGGCGCTTGCGTTTCGGAAATCGCAATGGATAGGACGGCTTTTGCCATTTTCGCCGCCCCCCTTTCGCTCTCTTCTAACTCCCGAATCAACCTGTCATTCTGCTCACGCAAACTATGATTTTCTGCGATGAGAGCCTCATCCGTGTTGTCCGCTTGTGGCGCGTAGCGTTTCGGATTCGAAGGTTCAGTGGTGAAGTCGGAATCGGGGGAAGGGTGATATTGGTAGTAGGCGAAGCCGAATCCAACGAATAGACCTGCGACAACCGAGAGAAACGCACGGCGCATAGACGGAGCCTCCAAAGTCCCGCATTCTCAAAAAGCAAACGACGCAAATATAGTATCTCACGCAAAGCCGCCAAGGCGCAAAGAAGATCCCCTCTTGATCCTTGTTCTCTTTGCGGCTTGGCGGCTTTGCGTGAAAAAGTTCTTCTAAGCGCCTACCCACGTTCGGCGCACCAGACTGATATACTCCCGCAAAATCCTTCCACGATTCAGAAGGGAATACTTGAATATGGCGAAGAAGACACACGACATGACTGGAAAAGTCTGCCTTATCACCGGCGCAACTTCGGGCATCGGGAAGGCCACAGCTAAGGGATTGGCCGCCGCAGGCGCTATCGTCGTCATGGTGTGCCGCGACGCCGCGCGTGGAGAAGCCGCCCGCAAAGAAGTCGCCGCAGCAAGCCCGGTGGAGGCCGTATCCCTACTCCAAGCCGATCTCGCCTCTTTTGACTCCATCCGTGGACTCGCCGAAGAATTCCAACTCGGCTACAACAAGCTAGATGTCCTCATCAATAACGCCGCCACCATCGCGAGTGAGCGAAGGGAAACCGTCGACGGGATCGAATCGCAATTTGCGGTAAACCACCTGGCCTATTTTCTTCTGACCAATCTGCTGCTCGACCGGCTCAAGGCATCCGCGCCCGCGCGCGTCGTAAACGTCGCCTCCATAGCCCATCGGGGTGTAAGCCTCGACCTCGACGATCTTGAAAACAAAAAAGAATACAAATCCTTCAGAGCCTACGGACAAACCAAACTCGCCAACGTCCTCTTCTCCTACGAACTCGCCCGCCGACTCCAAGGCACCGGCGTCACCGCCAACTGCCTCCACCCCGGCATCGTACGCAGCAACATCGTCCGCGACATGATGGCCCCCATAAGCTTCGGCGCAAAGTTTTTCGGCTTCCTCATGCTCAGCCCCGACAAGGGGGCCGCCACCACCATCCACTGCGCCACCGCGCCCGAGCTAGAAGAGACCACAGGCAAGTATTTTGTAAGAAGCGCGATCGCGCCCTCCTCAAAGGAATCTCACAACGAGAAACTCGCGAAACGCCTATGGGAAATCAGCGCCGGGATGGTGGGGTTGTAGGCATCAGCACCTAGTGCATTGGTTGATAATTGACCCGACTTAAATTGTCATTATGAGCGCCGCTGCTCTGGCTACACTCAGTAAACCGCAGGAGGCGAAGGCTGCGGCGCTCAGTGACGTTGAAGAGGCCAACGCGAAAGTAGTCCAAGACTTTTGCGATGCGTGGGCGTCGCGTGACGCGGAGAAGATTGGGAGCTACCTCGCTGAGGACGTGTCGTTCCGCATGATCGAAAGCAGCGAACGCAAGGAAGGGCGCCAATCCGTCATGGAGGGGGTTAAGAAATTCCTTGGGACGATGAAGAATGCGGAATTCGAGGTGCTTCGCTCGAGTGTGTTCGGAAACACGGTGATCAACGATCGCATCGACCGCTTCGAGAACGCCGAAAAGAAGATGGAATTCCACATCTCGGGGTTCTTCTATGTCGCGGACGGCAAGATTAAGGAGTGGCAGGACTACAGTTCGCCGAAGGTTGACTAATCGTGTCAAGAAACTCGTCCTGCATCGTTAACGATGTTGCCCACGCGGGTAGTTCGAGAAAGTATTTGGTGACTGCTCTCATTTCCCCTTTTCGAGAACTCCCGCATGGTATAGTAGCCCGTATGGATAAACGAACACGTCGAGCTAACATGACGACACGCGTTGTTCGGACTGGGCAGACCCTGCCGCTGGATGACGATTGGTTAGCATGTTCGGTGGAGGAACGCCTCGCCGGAGTGTGGGAACTGACGAAACTGTGCCTCGCTTGGTCCAAGGGTACCTCACATGAACCCCGACTTCAGAGATCTGTTGGCAACGTTCAACGCGTACGCCGTTGAGCACATGGTTGTCGGCGCTCATGCGCTCGCAGCCCACGGTCATGTTCGGGCCACGAAGGATCTGGACGTATGGGTAAAGCCAAACCGGGAAAACGGTCAGCGGATACTGGAGGCCTTGGCTGATTTCGGTGCCCAAACGGGCGAGCTCACATTGGATGATTTATCCCGCCCCGGCGTAATTTATCAGATTGGCGTTCCGCCCGTAAGGATCGACATTCTTACGGTCCTTGATGGGGTCGAATTCGATGCTGCTTGGAGCAATCGGATTGAAGCGAATTTGGATGGGCTCCAGGTACCCATACTTTCTCGAAACGACCTAATTCTGAATAAGCGGACTACCGGAAGGCTACAGGATCTCGCCGACGTGGAACGCCTCGAAGAACTTCCGCCGGATCGCCGATGAGTCATCTCATTTCCCTCCAACGCCCAACGGGGTATCGGACCAATGACTTCCTCGTCTACTACTTCGTCGAGCTCCCTTCGGCATACTTTGGCGCCACATCTCCGAAATAGGACGCGACCCCTTTAGTCACCGGAGCCTTGCCGGGATACCGTTGGAATTCGACATGTCCGTCTAGATAGAGGACGTTCGATCCGCCAGGGATATGGTTGTACCCGGAAGCCATGGTCGAAATGATGTCGTGGTAGATGAAAATGTCAGACTGGGCGACGGCGGAAGCGCCTGGATTGTTGACATCGGTGACAAGGAAGCGCTCGATTCCCTCCCTCAGACGATAAATAGAATCGCTATTCCCGTTTCCGATGGGCACGAATATGTTGAGACGTTCTCGGTTCGATTGCGAAGCCGGGATGTCTTGATCCATCCGTTCCGCCATGGTCAGTTCCGTCGGGATCTCGCCTATTGAATAGAAGAACCACATGACCGCTTGCAGCGAATAGCGCCCCTCCGAATCCAGCGGGTCGTCTTCATCCCACTTGTCGAACACCCAACCGAAATAGCTATAGCTGTCGTCCGCATCGCCCATGCATCCGGCAGACATACCGGCGATCGGATTCGGGGCCCCATTATCGAGAGTCGGCCCCGCCTCCGGTCCGTCAGGGTAGGGGGTCTCGCTCGTATAACCAATGCACCCTGGGAATTCGCCGAACGATGGTGAGGGGCTCGCGTCCGAGGGGCAAATTAGGATCGTTGGATCCGAGAGATATTCAGGATAGATTGAAGGAATCCTGGGAGCGCTGTAGATATGCTCACTTGTTGTACCGCCGGGAGGCCCGGCCGGCGCAGTGTAATTCCCCCAGCCGACAGGTGGATACATGCCGTTACGCGATTCGTTGGCGTACATCTTAAGGGTAAGCGCCAACTGTTTTAGATTGTTGGCGCAGCTGGAACGTCGCGCCGCCTCGCGAGCGCGGGCAAGGGCAGGAAGGAGTATAGCGGCCAGAATGCCAATAATTGCGATTACGACCAGCAATTCAATAAGGGTAAATCCTCGTCTATTCATGACGATTTCTCCTTTATCCTGGCGCCACCCGCACATCCCCTAATGGAAACAAGAAGGAGGCAAAAGATATTTCAGAATCGGAATGCTATTGATCGATTCGGTAGCCCCTTAGATTGGGGCTCAGCGGGGAAATTTCCCAGGCCCGCCCACTTGTAAACGCCACAAAAGTTAAGTAAGGTCTAAGACTACGGTTGCGGGGGCTCCGCACGAGGCGATTCTCTTTTTCCGGCGATACGGAAGGAACGGCAGTATGGGCAACAGCATGGGTAACCAAGTAAACTCAAGCATCCTGACCCCGTTGAGCTTCATCCGGCGCAGCGCCACCGTCTATGCGGACAAAATCGCCATCATCAATCGCGATAAACAGTACACTTATCGCGAGTTCGGTGAGCGCGTCAACCGCTTCGCGTCGGCACTGAAAGCCCGGGGACTACAAAAGGGCGACCGCGTCGCAGTTCTTTTGCCGAACGTGCCCGCCATGCTCGATGCCCATTTCGCAGTGCTTCATGCCGGTGGGATGATCGTTCCCGTCAACTTCCGCCTAGCCAGCCCTGAGATCGAATACATCCTCAACCATTCCGGTTCGACCTTTCTCCTTTGCGATTCCGAATTCGCCAACCTCGTCCGGCCCATTCGCGGCAACCTCGATACCGTGAAGCATTTTATCAATGTGATCGACATCGAGGGCCACGAGCCGTTGGACGATGCCACGGACTACGACGCCTTCCTCGCCGAGGGCTCGCCCGAAGATCTTCCCTGGGCCGTCGAAGACGAAACGGAAACGATCACCATCAACTACACCTCCGGCACAACAGGCCGCCCCAAAGGCGTCGTATTCAACCACCGCGGCGCCTACCTCAACGCGATCAACGAAACCATCGAGACCCACATGCGCCCGGAATCGGTGTATATGTGGACGCTGCCCATGTTCCACTGCAACGGCTGGTGCTTCACCTGGGGCGTCACCGCCATGGGCGCGACCCACGTCTGCCTGCGCGCCTTCAGGCCGCCGAAAGTGTGGAAGACCATCAAGGAGCAAAAGGTCACACACTTCAACGGTGCCCCAGTCGTGCTCATCGCCCTGCTCAATGACCCGGCCAACCCCGGCAAGCTCGACACGCCGATTACCATCTGCACCGCGGGCGCGCCGCCTTCGCCAACGCTCATCGAACAGGTTCAGGCCTTGGGCGCGGAAATCATCCACGTCTACGGCCTGACCGAGACCTATGGACCCTACACCGTCTGCGCGCCGCAATCCGATTGGGACGACAAATCGCCCGGGGAACAGGGTAAGCTGCGCGCGCGACAAGGCGTCAGCTTCGTCATGGCCGAGCCCATCCGCGTGGTCGACGAAAACATGAACGACGTGCCCAAAGACGGCGAGACCCTCGGGGAAGTCGTCATGAACGGCAACATGGTCATGAAGGAATACTACAACGACCCCGAAGCCACCGCGACCGCCTTCCGAGGCGGCTACTTCCACTCCGGCGATGTCGCCGTGTGGGACGCCGAAGGATACATCGCCCTGCGCGACCGCTCGAAAGACGTGATTATCTCCGGTGGCGAAAACATTTCCTCCATCGAAGTCGAACAGGTGATATACCGCCACCCCGCCGTCCTCGAATGTGCCGTCGTAGGCGTGCCCCACGAGAAATGGGGAGAATCGCCCAAGGCCTTCGTAACGCTAAAGGAAGGCCAGGGCGCGGACGAAAAGGAAATCATCGCCTTCTGTAAGAAAAATATCGCCGGCTTCAAATGCCCCACCGCCGTAGATTTTATCGCCTTACCCAAAACCTCCACCGGAAAAATCCAAAAATTCGTACTGCGCGAAAAAGAGTGGGAAGGAAAAGAACACCGCATTCAGGGCTAACACAAGATTAGGCATAAACCATTCAATTCGGCGTGATTCTGTTCTTGTCTTTGCGAGTCGGAACCCGCTTCGCGGGAAATTGGGACAAGAAGGATAGAGTAACGATAGATCGGACCTTCAGCCCTCTCTCTCTTTTTCGATTGAACCGCACCTAGCAGTTTGTCGGACTTAGGCCCGCCGAATTTTT
>JAPYPO010000149.1 GCA_029937645.1 Candidatus Hydrogenedentota bacterium | reverse complement strand
ATAGGTTGTGGAATAATAATTACGAATACTGGAGAATTACTTTCTTAACAGGAGGCGGAGCCGACGCGGCAATCTCGCAATGACAAGTCAGAAGGTATTTGGTCAATATCCGTTTAACTGATTTGGATGCGGCTTCGCCGCGCTAGGCTGGTATAGAGTGCGCCATTGGCGCTCATGATTAGCCTCTAGTTTCTTCTTTCAAGAAATCAAAGTCACAGCCTTCCGTAGCAGGCAACACGGACGTCTTATAGAGTTTCTTGTATCCCCTGGAGGGAATGTTTTGTTCTATCGTGATACTAGCTCGTCGCGCGTTTAGTTCTTCCTCCGAGATCAAGAGATCGATGGATTTATTGGATGCCGATAATTTTATCCGATCGCCATCTTTGACCAACGCCAAGGGTCCGCCGCGTTGAGATTCCGGCGTAACATGCAGCACGATTGTTCCAAACGCGGTGCCACTCATGCGGGCATCTGAAATCCGCACCATATCTTTAACGCCTTTGACGGCGAGCTTTTTGGGAATGGGCAAGTATCCAGCTTCGGGCATTCCGGAATCGCTGCTTGGCCCTGCATTTTGAAGGACCAGGATATCGCTTTCTTCGACGTCCAGGTCTGGGTCGTCGATTCGTTCTGCAAGGTCTTCAAGCGACGAAAATACGACGGCACGCCCCTCATGCTCCAACAGGGATTCCGTGGCGGCCGCGCGTTTTAGAATAGCGCCTTCGGGGGCTAAAGATCCATGCAACGCGATAAGACCGCCAACGTCGCTGATGGGGTCTGATTTCGGACGAATTATCGAAAAATCTCGATAGTTATTCGAAGAGGCCTCTAAGCGATCCTTCAACGACTGACCGGTTATGTCTTCGGTATCGAGATGGATCTGATCTTTCAGTTCGTGCAGGACCGCATCAAGTCCGCCTGCCGCGTAGAAATCTTCCATATATCCGCTACCGACGGGTTTTAGATCGACGAGAACGGGCGTTTCATCGGATAATCTATTGATTTGGTTCATATCAATTTGGATGCCAAGCCGCCCAGCTATCGCGGCTAAATGAATAATGGCATTCGTTGATCCGGAGATAGCCAGCAAAACACGAAGCGCATTCTCGATGGCCTTCTCCGTGATAATTTTCTTAGGGACGGGTCCGCTGTTCATGGTCATTCTTGCGGCCAAGGCGCCCGTTTCTTCTGACGCGCGCAGGCGGTCTGCATGGACGGACGGAATGCTCGAGGTGCCGGGCAGCATGATGCCCAAGGCTTCCGAGAGGATCGCCATTGAGCTTGCGGTGCCCATGACGGCACAGGTTCCCGCGGTGGTCGCCAGGTTACCCTCGATGATGTCTATTTCCTCTTTGTCTATTTCGTTCGATCGATACTTCGCCCAAAATCGTCGGCAGTCCGTGCAGGCTCCCAAGCGTTCGCCTTTGTGATGCCCCGTCATCATGGGGCCTGATACGAGTAGGGCGGAGGGTATGTTTGCGGAGATAGCGCCCATCAATAAGGCTGGAACGGTTTTGTCGCATCCGCCCATCAGAACGACCGAATCCATGGGCTGGGCATTGATCATCTCTTCAACGCACATCGCCATGAGATTGCGGTACACCATGGCGGTCGGATCCAAAAAAATTTCGCCGAGCGAAATTACGGGGAAATGAATCGGGATCGCGCCCTCGGCAATCACACCACGCTTCACGGCATCGAGCATCTCCGGAAAATTTCTATGGCAATTGTTGAAGCCGCTCTCGCTATAACAAATGCCCACGATCGGTTTATCGAGGGATTTATTGGTATAGCCCATCGATTTTGCGAAAGAGCGCCGTAGATATTTCGAGAACTCTTTGTCGCCATAATTCGTTAATTTATTGGTTAAGCCTTTTGGAGAATCGGACATGTTGTTTGAGTTTTTCTCCTGGGTGTTTTTGTTTTTTATTATAGGTCTTCGGAATTCAGAAGAAGTAAATCCGTACAAACTGGTTGCGGTAACGCTGGGATAGATCCGGCCGCGTTCGGCCTTTGTTAACGCGGAGCCATGGGCGTACCCAAGAATCAGGCCGTGTTCATACGGCGTCCTGTTCCATGGCGGCCACGGCGTCTTCACCGGGGGCTTCGCCTGAAGTTTGGTCATCATCCGGATCGAGCCACAGCCGCGCCTCCATCGCTTCGAGTAACGGGGCGAAGGAGTCGGGATTCAACGCCGACACGCAAACCGCATTGTAGCGTTTGGCCAGGCCGCGCACTACATCGCCCTCGCACAAATCGATTTTGTTGAGCACGACAATGGACGGCTTGAGGTGAAAGCCCAATTCCTTGAGCAACAGTTGCACCGACGCGTGGCGCTCCTCGACTTCGGGGTCAGACGCGTCGAGGACTTGAAGAAGCAGTTGGGCGGGCTCGATTTCTTCGAAGGTCGTGCGAAACGCTTCCATCAATTCCTTGGGAAGGTCGCGGATAAAGCCCACGGTATCCGTGATGATGATTTCGCGTTCCTTCGGAAAACGCAGCCGCCGCGACACAGGGTTCAGGGTGGCGAAGAGGGCGTCTACTTCCGTCACAGTGCTCTGGGTCAGCCGGTTGAGCAGCGTCGATTTGCCCACATTGGTGTAGCCGACAATGGAGACGGTGGGGATGCCTTTGTCGGTGCGGACCTGGCGCCGCAGCCGCCGCCGCTTACCGAGTTTTCCAACTTCGCGCTGAAGCTGGGCGACGCGCTGTTGAGCGCGGCGCCGGTCGATTTCGAGTTTGGTTTCGCCAGGACCGCGCCCGCCGATGCCGCCGGTCAGCCTCGACATGGCGGTATGCTTCCCGCTGAGCCGAGGCAGTAAGTAGCGCAGCTGCGCCAATTCGACCTGGATGCGGCCCTCGCGCTCCTTGGCGCGTTGGGCGAAGATATCCAAGATGACCTGGGTCCGATCGAGGACTTTCAGGTCCGTGTACTCAGCGAGGTTTTTGACCTGGGCAGGCGTCAGGTTGCTATCGAAAATGATCGCTTCCGCGCCCAGTTGCATCGAACGGATAAGGGTGGATTTTAGGCGGCCCTTGCCCATGACATATTTGGGGTCCACGCGCCGCCGCTGGATGATTTCCTCGGCCGGTACGATGCCTCCGCTTCGACACAATTCGCGGAGTTCGGCCACGGAGGCCTCGGCCACGGTACGCGGCTTATCGGAAATATGTATAAGAATGGCCCGTTCGAGTCCATCGCCGGCCTTGCGTGATTTTCGGTTCCGCGCGAATTCCTCCTCCAACGCGGCGATGACCTCGGGGAAATCTTCGGATTGTTCGTGGACCGTTCCAGGGGGGAGCACATCCCAGAGGCGCTCGTCGACGTTTGCGGCCACCAAGTGCGCGGTATGGATCTTTCCGGGTAGCCCGTCGCTATCCACTTCGATAGCGGAGACCATGTCGAGGCGCAGCAGCGCCAAATCGGTGAAATCGTCCTCGTCCAGCCCGACAGGCTTAAGGTGGGTGTGGACCAGCCGAAGTCCGCAGAGTCGATTTCCGCCTCGGCGGTGTGCGCTGAGGTCGGGCAGAAATACGCCGCGCGCGTCACCGACCATTGCGATGCGAACACGTCCACGGCGGTCGAGAAGCACGCCGACCTGACGTTTGATTTCGTACGAGATAGTGGTGAGATAGCGGGCCAGTTCAGGCGAGACAACTGCGCCGCCACGGCTCTTGCGGTGGGCGAGCCGCTCCAGAAGCTTAAGCTGCGACGCTTTGAGGCCTGCGGTATTGCCGGTGAGACTTATGGCTAGACTCCCCGTTCCCGGCCAATTGAGTCTGCTGGGCGGCCTGGGTCAATATAGATAACGTGGAGCAGTTCGATTTTCATCCCTGAAGCATAACCCGCCGAATGATTTTTTGGCTTTCGATGGCGTCGAGGGATTTTTGGGCCCGCCGTAGTTCGGTGACGTCTAGCTTGTCCAGCTTCTTCCAGAAGATGGACAGGTTCCCGACGGCGATCTGGCAGGCCTGGCTCGGCTCAAGGCGGCCTGGGTCGATATCCACCGTCAAAAAGCCCTTGTGCTTGACGGTCTTGAGGTAGAACAGGGCTTCCATTAATTCCCACGTGTGCACCGTGCCGGGGATCATCGAATCGTCCCACATCCGGTAACAATCGCTAAAATAACACGCGAACAATTTGCTGGCCCGCGTCAAAAAGGCTATCGATTCTGCGGGGTTTTCTCCGGCCATCAGGGCGTGGCTGAAATTCATGCCGACGCCGACATTCTTCATGGCGATTTCCTGGCAGAGCGAAAGCGATTTACCCACGGTGGCGACCGTCAGATGGGTGCGCGGCTCGCGGGGCTTGTAGGCTATCGCTACGTTGACCTCGGGCGAGGCGTACTTCGCAATGGTCTTAATCGAGGAAATGATGGTATTCCAATGAGCCCCGTAGTCGACGTGAAAGGGATAGTCGAATCCATCGCTATAAAGCCTTATCATGACCGTGCTTGTGCCGAGTTCCTTGGCGAAGTCTACTGCCTTGCGCCCTTCATCAATCGCGGCGTTCCGTGTTTTTTGGTGTTGATGGCCAAACGCGCCCAACGCGAATCGCCGATCATGGGCAAGCGACGTGCTTACCGCAGAACATGCGAGACCGTATTCTTTGAGCAGACGTTTGATTTCCTTTGCGCCCAGTTCGCCGTTCAGATCGGTCTGCTGGAGCTCTACCCCTTTGACCGATTTGAGCTTCGATGCGGCAGAAAGCTTTTCCTGCAGTCGTGGCGTTTCACGGTATCCGTCCACGCAATACTTGTCGTGGCCCCCTCCGAACATACTGAGGGCCAAAGAAATCTTCAAGTTCATGCTTCTCTCCAACTGGCGGTACAAAAGTAAACGAGTAATTGCTATAGAAGTGGTTGCTACACAAGCGTTTGATACATGAGGCCGAAGAGCGCATTGGGGCTACTGGGAAATGCGCTGGCGGGTCCGGAAACTCCAATGGACCGCCCCCTGTCGCTCACGATAGATCGTTTGAAGGACATGTACCATTTCGGTGAAATTTATCGGCATATTCTATTTCATTTTCGACGGAAAGTCAATAGGCTCTTAAACTTGTGCGGCTAATACGGCCTATTCACAGGGGAATCGAGACGATGAAGGACCCGGATCAACGGACTTTACGATGACACCTAACACTACAACGCTACATTTTTCTCCGGTGATTGGGCAAAACCGGAACACTCCCGAATGCCGCTAACTTTTACCTCGTTCGACCGGGGTTGCCCTTCGGCGGTTTACGCTGAAAGCGGTAGTGGCAGAACTGCGCCCCTTTCTGCTCAGTCGCTCCGCGAACGCAAGGTATAGCCGTCAATACTTTTAACGATTTTCTGTTTTCAATTTATAGCGTTGTAGTGCTAAAAGAAATAAAATTTAGCCGTAAAGCATTTATACCATGTAACTTATAACGGTTAAACCGAAAATTTAAGACGCTTGCTTGAAGAAACGTCCCAGCGATGGAAGTCTTCGCTACTTGAGGAAAAATAAGAGGCGAGTGCCAAATTAAAGAGGCGAGTGCATGGCAGTGGGGGAACTGCCGTACATGCACTCGCCGATGGTGGGAAGCAGTCATTGCTGACTGCTAGCTCGGGATTAGCTGGGGGAAGCCTACCCGAGCCAGTTAAGTAAACATCGGATTTTACGTAAGTATTCCAGCGTACGGGAAAAAAGTTTTGCCGACTAATCGTACCCGCGCCCTATTTACGGAAATTTGAGGCCTAATGCGCTTCCAGATGAACTACATCTGAGCGCAATACAAGAATGCGGGCGGGAAATTACGCCAAATTATGGGGCTGGTTGTGACGGATGAAAAGCGCTCGAAAAGCTTGCGCCTAATATTGCGGCCTCTCTTGGTCAGGGGCGCTTGTATGTAAGTAAACGTCACGAAAATACCGCCCGGTTCGAGAATACGGCCCACTTCATCCAAGATAGCGTCCTGTAGCTCGTCGTTGAACGCGGCGAAGGGAAGGCCGCTCACGATGGAATCGCACGATTTACGGCCTTGGGCTTGCAGGTAGCGGCTGGCTTCGGTAGCCGAGTCGTGGACGATATTGGTCGAGGGGTAGCGATTCCTCACGATATCGACGAATTTGGAATTGACTTCCATGGCGAAGAATCCGGAATCTTCGGGCAGCGCCTCGATAATCTTGCCGGTAAAAGCGCCAGTTCCGGGCCCGAACTCCAACACGAACTTGGCTTCGCGTACGCGCGCATGTTCAACCATGGCCCGCGCGAGTACGCTAGAACTCGGCGCGACGGCGCCGATGGAATCGGCATTGGTGACGAGTTGTTTGAAGAAATGTAAAGTGTGCACGTTCGATCCCTTCTGGTAGGGCTGTCAGCCTTTCAGGGCACCGCGGGTGATCCCTTCGACGAAGTGGCGCTGCCCCAAGACGTACAATATCAGAACGGGCATGATAACGAACAATGAGCCCGCCATCAAGAGGTTCCATTGGATGCCTCCTTCCTGGCTGTCGCGGAGGTAGGCCAGGCCCACGGGCAAGGTACGCATCGATTCCCGGTTTGTCACCACCAGGGGCCACAAATAATCGTTCCAACGGCCCACGAAGGCGACCAACGCGGCAGCGATGAGCATGGGCTTGCTGAGGGGAAGCGCCACGCGTAGAAGGGTCGCGGTATGGCCGGCGCCATCGAGTTTTGCGGCCTCCCATAGGGATTTCGGAAGGGTCTTGAAATGGTAATACAGGACGAGAACGGGGAAGGCGTGCGCAGCCGGCGGAATGATAAGGGCCCAGTATGTATCGATCCAGCCGAGTTTGCGGAGCAGCATGAAGTTGGGAATTAGTTTCAGCTCGTCAGGAATCATCATGGTCGCGATGACGATCAGCAGCAGGGCGGATTTTCCGGGAAAGCGGATTACGGCGAAGGCGTAGGCCATGAAAACGGCCAGGCCCACTTGCAGCGCGGTCGCGGCTGTCGCGGTTAGGATGCTGTTGAAATAGAAGCGGCCAAAGGGCGCGGCGCGCCACGCATCCAGGAAATTCTCCCAGTGTATCTCCCGGGGCCACCATGCGGGCGGATACTGGATTATTTCGGCGGGCGCCTTCAGTGCGGTGATGAACATCCAGAAAAAGGGCAGGGCCATGAGGCCGGTGAAGGCGACAAGCGCAGCGTAGATTCCCGCTTTGGAAAGTCGAGATTCCATGGTCAATCGCCGCCGTAAACCCAGCGTTCCGCCGCCCGAAATTGGGCAACAGCGAAGGCCATGGTGAGTCCGAAAAACACGACCGCAAAGGCGGAGGCGTAGCCCATCTGAAAATCGCGGAATCCGACGCGGTAGAGGTGGTACACATAGGTCGAGGAGGCCGGATACACCGGGCCGCCCTCGGTCATGATGGCCACGGTATCGAACATTTTTACGGCGGCGATGGTTCCGGTGATAGAGAGGAAGAAGATGACGGGCGTCATCAGCGGCAGCGTGATGTGGCGCAGCACCGCCCACCGGGAGGCGCCGTCGATTCGGGCCGACTCGAAACATTCCCTCGGCAATCCTTGGAGTCCCGCGAGGAAGAAGAGGGCCGCGAATCCCGTCTCGCGCCAAATGCCCACGAGCACAATCGCCCACAACGCCAGCGACGAACTGGCGAGCCAATGGGGGCCTTCCGTATCCGTCAGGTTATAGACAAAGGACAAAGGGCCCAGTCGCGGGTCAAGCAGCAGGATCCATGCGAGCGCGGCGGCGGCTGTTGTGGTGATGTAGGGCGTGAAGGCGAGGGCGCGGAAAAACGTCCGTCCTTTCACACGTTGGTTCAAAAGCATGGCCAGCGCGAAGGCGAGGACCTGCGCGGCTGTCACAACGCAAACCACGTACACGACGGTATTGGCCAAGACCTGCCAGAAAGATTCGTCTTGGAACAGGCGGGTGTAGTTGTCGAGGCCCACAAAGGTGGCCGTGGGCGCGGGAAGATTCCACCGTGTGAGGCTGAGGTAGGCGCTGTACACAATGGGCCAATAGGTAAAGACGGCGAAGAGGAATAGGCCCGGCGTTACGAAGGCAACGAAGGTCAGCCATTCGCCGCGGTTTCGCCGCCACGCGCGGCGTGCCCGTTCCAGGCCTGTCATCTAGTGTATTGAACCATATTCGGTTTTCTTGCTCCAAGAAACGACTTGCCAAACTGGAGGAACACATACTACCCAGACTAGCAGTCGATAGTAAAAGCATCGCGAACAAAAAACTGGCGGCAGGGGCATTCGGGGCCGTGATATACTTTTACCATTGGAGCTATACATTGAAGAGGACAACGGCTTCATGCGGTTTCACGAGCGCACAACACGCCCTACCTGTTGCCCCGAAAAAGGGGGCCCTGGAGTACCCCACATGAAAAGGAGAGATCCCATGAAGAGAATGCTATTTGTTTCCGCCGTCCTTATTTGCTCAGTGGCTTCGTCGGCATTTTGTCAGGAGACCGCAGCGGAAAACCTGAAACGTCTTTCAAGTTGGACGAGGAACGATGTGGGGCCGTTCGTGTTTCACGCCGTGCTCGAAGGGTTGTATACAGACGGCGTGTCGAACGAAGTGGTGGACAAGATTCTCCAGCCGGATTTCACGGCGAATTTCGTCGACAAATGTCCGTTGTGCCACCCCGCGTATCAAGCGTTCCTTCTCTATCGCGACAGACAGCCTTTTCGTGGGGTCAAGGCCATCCCCAATAGACCATTCTATGATTCGTTCGGCAGCGGCCTCGACGAGGCGGTCAAACAAGACATCGTATCCGGTTCGTCAGCGGAACGCCGTAAGGCCCTCCAGTCGCTCATAAGCGAGTGGACGAGCCGGAGGCTGGAACTGATGCGCCTCTCTCCCGCCGAACTCGCAACATGGAAAGCAAAATTTGATCAAGCGAGAGAAAAGGGAATGGAATGGCTTAAGCCGAGATTACCCATATGGACCCGTCGGCGACCGGAGCCAATGAGAT
>JAPYPO010000148.1 GCA_029937645.1 Candidatus Hydrogenedentota bacterium | reverse complement strand
GGTCAAGCAACTCCGAAAGGCGGTCCCATTCCTTCAAGCGTTCGGCGCGCGATAGGTTTTCGAGGCGTCCGAAAAAGTCGATCGACTCGCGGGCTGTAAGGTACTCGTAGAAATAGGGATTTTCCGGCAGATACCCGATAGATTTTCGGGATCGGCGCTTTTTCACGTCGATTCCGCAGACGGATGCCGTCCCGCGTGTCGCCCGGATGAGACCGCACAGCAGCTTGATGGTGGTCGTTTTTCCGGCACCGTTCCTGCCGAGAAATCCATAGACTTCGTTTGGCTCGACACGCAGGTCGAGTGAATCGACGGAAGGCTTCGGGCGTATGCCGAAATTGCCGCTATATACCTTCGTAAGACCTTGAGTCTCAATCGCGTACACGGTTCATTCAACTCCCTAAAACCAGGCTCAAACCGGTTGCCGGATGTGGAGCACGTTGCGCTGGATATTACCCGAATGCGCCGCGCTTCCGCAACGATCACTATCGAAACACCCGCATCCGAACTGCGGGGGAATCGTGGGGTCTAATAAGAGACGAGGGGTGGTCCTCCCAGGTCGCTGTCGCGGCATGGATTACACTATCCAAAAAGAAAACTTGTACAAGACCCCTCCTCAATCGTTGTAAGGATGAATCGAACGTTCGAAAGGTGAACATGATTGATGATCTCAGCGATACACAGGATGCAAACCCAACGCGGAATGCGTGGGTGCGGGCGGCGCTGGAACGCTATCAGCAACCCCTCATCCGCTATGCGGCCCGCCTGACGGGGAATGCCGAGACGGCTCGGGATGTGGTGCAGGATACGTTTGTGAAACTCTGCGCGGCGGACCAAGCTAAGATCGGCGGCTACCTCCCCCAATGGCTGTACCGCGTATGCCGGAACCGCGCCCTGGATGTCCGGAAAAAGGAGGGACGAATGAGTAGCCTTGAACAGGCCCACGTCGTGTCGTTCAACGGGAACGGCCGGGCAACGGAAAATCACGCCGAAAGTAACGAGACGCATGCCTTGGTCTTGGAAGCGGTCGGCACGTTGCCCGAGAAAGAACAGGAAGTCTTCCGGCTCAAGTTCGAGCACGGGATGACCTACCGGGAAATCAGCGCCATCGTTGATATGCCCCTGTCCTCGGTGAGCTACACGCTCGCCAAGGCGCTCAAATCCATACGTAAAAAGCTCCGGGGCAAAGTAGACCTCGCCCCGAACCGATAGAGGAATGAACGATGAAACCTAAACTGAATGAAGAAACACTAACGGCCTACGCGCTGGGCGAGTTGGATGACGACTCGCGCGCGGCCATCGAGCAAGAACTCGCCAACAACCCCGAGGCGCAGGAGATGGTCGAGGAGATTCGCGCGGTGAGTGAATTGGCCACGGCGGCGTTTTCCGAACAGGTGAAGGCTTCCGAAACGGAAAGAACGTTGACATACGAGGCGTTGGCGGGCGTCGAACCATCGGCGAGTGAGCCCGCTGACAATGGAACGGTGACCCGGTTCCGCATGGGCAGAAGCGCTCTCGCCTTGGCGGCGATGGCGCTCATCTGTGTAGGAATCTTTGCGGCTCTCTATCCGAGCGCAAAGACATCGTTTCGGACTCAGCTTGCTAATAAATTCTCGCTAGGCGACAGTATGGCCCCAAACACGCAAGGGCAGCAGGCCATTCTACCCAATGACCCGCGGAGGGAAATTTCCGCACTACGCTCCCATGACGAGGCGGACTCACAATCGGAGAATTCGTCGAATGAGATGAGTTGGTGGCAAGAATTTAAGCGAAACGTTACGGGGGAGATCCAGCAAGAGCCAAACAAGGTACGCGTCGACGATTTAGTTCTCACGTATTCGGACAGTGCAGGTACCGCTGTCGACGTGAGCGACACCGATGCTGGTGCGCCGCAGGTCGAATCAAAGAATGTCGAATCTGGCGAAGTTTTCTTCGGTGGCGCTATAGCCGTTGTGCCTGGCGACGGCGGTGTCAACGCTAGCCGAGAAACCATAACCATAGTCGCAGCGTTCCCTTCCGTTGCCGAGAGTGTTGCTGCTCGCCCGAGCCAGGCGGTTGGCGGTGGCCGTGCGGAACTCCGATTGGGCATACCCGGCCTCGGTGGCGGAGGCTTCGGCGCGGGTGCCCAAGGCGGCGGCGGCGTTGCCGGTGGTGGCTTCGGTGGTGGTGGCGGCGATTCCGCCCGTAACGGAACAACCGTATTTAAATCCCTACCGCCCGTTGCCGCCCCCCAGTCATCGGGCGGTTTACAGAACGTCGAAGTCACCGGATCGTTGAATATTCGTAATAATTTCTATGCACCCGAGGAGGCAATCGCGCCCGCACCGTCTCGTTCTAGCTTTGGAAAAGACATTATTGCTCACAAGGCAATACCGCCGCTCAATCAATCTGGACCCGGCGTTCCCGAAACGGAACCAGTCCTTGGGTTTGATTTTCAGGATCAATTAAACGAGCAGGTAATCGCGCCCGCACCATCACGTTCTAGCCTTGGAAAAGACATTTCTCCCAAGGGAGCGCCGCAGTCCATTGAACGTGAACTCGAGCGACTCGAACAGCAGCTGCAAGCCCTTGCGTACCTGGATGCCAAGAATTCAGTGAGCGAACACAAGTACGAAGAGCGCATCCTTGTCGCCGACCGAGCGGACGCACCTCCCGTAGCGCCCGTCCCGCCCGCGCCGCAGGTTTCGCCGGGTTCGGAGACGTATAGCTTTATCCAGGACAACCCGTTCATCGCCGTGTCACGGCAGCCGTTGTCTACCTTCTCGATTGATGTGGATACGGCTTCGTACTCGAACATGCGGCGCTTCCTGACGCAGAACACGCGCCCGCCGAAGAACGCGGTGCGGGTCGAGGAGTTGATCAATTATTTCTCGTACGACTACGCGCCGCCGGAAGGCGAAGACCCCTTCTCGGCGAATATCGAAGTGGCGTCGAGCCCTTGGAATCAAGGGACGCGGCTGGTACGTATCGGGCTGAAGGGCTCGGAGTTGACGAACGAAGAACGGCCCCCGACGAACCTCGTGTTCCTGATTGATGTCTCCGGTTCGATGCGCCCGGCGAACAAGCTGCCCTTACTGCAACAGGGCCTGGCGATGCTCGCACGTCAGATGCGCGAGGAAGACCGCGTCGCGATGGTGGTGTATGCGGGCAACTCGGGTCTCGTGCTGCCTTCGACTGCGGGCAATCAACAGAGCGCCATCCTCGGCGCGCTGGAACGGCTCAACGCAGGCGGCTCAACGAACGGCGGCGCGGGTATCGAGCTGGCCTACAATACCGCCGTCCAGAATTTCATTCCGGGCGGTGTAAATCGCGTCGTGCTGGCGACGGATGGCGATTTTAATGTGGGTATCACGGACCGCAACGCGTTGGTGAATCTCATCGAGGCGAAGGCGAAGAGCGGCGTGTTCCTCAGTGTGCTCGGCTTCGGCATGGGCAACTTGCAGGACGATAACCTCGAGGGCCTCGCGAATAAGGGCAACGGCAATTACGCCTACATTGATACCTTGCGCGAGGCGCGCAAGGTGTTGGTCGAGGAGATGGCGGGCACGCTCGTGACCATCGCGAAGGATGTGAAGATCCAGGTCGAGTTCAATCCGGCGCAGGTGAAAGCCTACCGGCTTGTGGGTTACGAGAACCGCCTCCTGGCCGCCCGCGATTTCAATGACGATGCGAAGGATGCCGGCGAAATTGGCGCAGGGCATACGGTGACCGCGTTGTATGAAATCGTGTCGAAGGATGGCGCCTTTCCGACGGCGGGCGTCGACGCGTTGAAGTACCAGACGCCGCAACCGGCAAAGACTGAAATCGTCGAGGATCAGGGAGACGGCGAACTGCTCACGGTCAAGCTGCGCTATAAGCAGCCCGAAGGAAATACGAGCAAGTTGTTGGAATTCCCGGTCATGGACGAAGGCGCGATGCTCGGCCAGGCCTCGACGGATTTCCGATTCGCGACGAGTGTGGCCGGATTCGGGATGCTGCTTCGCAACGGGACTTCCGACGCGCAGGGCCTGAACTTCGAGGCCATCCGAAGCCTCGCGCAGTCCGCCCTCGGCGAAGACCGCCACGGCTACCGTGCAGAGTTCCTCAGCCTCGTTGACCAGGCGCGGCAACTTATCACGCCGCAGCAGTATGTTACGGGCGCCGTGATATTGAAAGGGATCTATGTCACTGACGTCGGCGCGTCCGTTCAACTGCTAACGCCCCAGGGCGACCTCAGCCTCGACCAGGGCGCGCAGGGCGGCGGATATCAGATACTGAGCATCGACACCGGCGCGGGCTGTGTTGACGTTCTCAATCTGAGCACGGGCCAGCGCTCACGAATTTGCATCTAACTATCCGCAGAGGAACGGCGCAAATGCGTCTTCCCCCGGTTTCCGCGCAAGCGGGGCCGGGGGATTTTTCTTAGGGTAAGGAAACTGTATCAAGCCACTCAACCGCTGGGCCAACACAAAAGCATCTCCGCGCTCTCCGCGTCTCCGCGGTGAATTTCCTTTTTTTTATTTACCGCGGAGACGCGGAGAGCGCGGAAATGCATTCTTGTTGACGACTGGCCGCGATACCGGACTACAACCGGTTTTCTTTGCCCGACAAGATACGCTGGATGTTGCTCCGGTGTTTGACGAGAACCAGCAGGGCTACGAGTGTCGCGATAGCGCGCAGGGGCATGGGGTATGGAAAAGCGAAGGTGGAGATCGCGAGCGCTATCGCGCCTAAGATTGAACCCGCGCTCACCATACGCGTGGCGGCGACGGTCACGACAAAGACGAGCGTGGCAATGCCCATGCCGATGGGGCAGAGTCCCCAAAAAACTCCGGTGCTCGTGGCGACGCCCTTGCCGCCTTGGAAGCGCAAGAAGATAGACCAGGAATGTCCGGCGATGGCGGCTAGTCCACAGGCGAGCGGCGCGAATTCCCACGACGTAAGGCGGGCGACAAGTAATACGGATACCGCCCCCTTCGCCATATCCCCCAGCAGAGCCACCGCGCCCAGGCCCTTCCCGAGAACCCGCATGGTGTTCGTTGCGCCGATACTCTTCGAGCCGTGCTCGCGAATATCGATGCCGCGCACACGCAAACCAAGCCAGAGCCCCGTCGGCAGCGAACCCAGGACGTAGGAGACGAACACGGCAGCGATAGCTAGGGTCGTATCATTCATTTTCTCGATTTCTCTTCGCGCAACTCGATATGAATGGGCACGCCCTCGAATCCGAAGGCCTCGCGGAGCTGGTTTTCGATATAGCGCACATAACTAAAATGGAACAGGCGCTTCTGATTCACGAAGAGCACAAAGGTCGTCGGTTTTACGCTCGCCTGGGTCGCGTACAATATCTTCGCGAGCTTACCTCCGCTCTGCGAAGGCTTGTGCTTCCCCTTCAGTCCTTCAATAAACCGGTTCAGCTCGCCGGTGGAAACACGCCTCTGCACCTGCTCCGCAATGCGGTCGACGTATTCGAAGACCTTGTACAAGCGCTGGCGGGATACATTCGACACAGTCATGTAAGGGACATACTTGAGATAGCGGACCTTCAAGTCCATCTCGTCGGCCAAGCTTTTAAACTTGGCCTCTTTGTCTTCAATGAGATCCCACTTCGTCCAGACCATAATCAATGCCGTGCCCTGCTCACGCATGTAACCGATGATCCGTTTGTCCTGCTCGGAAATGCCATCCGTTGCGTCCACCATCATGAGGCATACATCCGCCCGGCGTACCGCGCGCAGCGTCCGGCTCACACTGAAGCGCTCGACCTCCTTCTTGATCCCCGCCTTGCGGCGCATCCCGGCGGTATCGATGAGCAGGTAGTCCTTATCCTTCCAATGAAACTCGATATCGATGGAATCCCGCGTGGTCCCCGGCACGTCATCTACAATGGTTCGATCTTCATTGAGGATGGCATTGATAAACGAAGATTTTCCTACGTTCGGCTTTCCGACCACGGCGACCTTCGTCACCGGCTTCTCTTCCACCTCCGCCGCAGCTTCCTCGTCCAGCACCTCCTGCGAAGGCAAATGGCGCACGACTTCCTCGGCGAGTTCGGCGATGCCGTGTCCGTGCCCGGACGAAATGGGAAAGGGTTCGCCCATCCCCAGTGAATAGAAATCGTAAGAGTTCAGCTCAAGCTTCGGATTGTCCAGTTTGTTTATCGCCAGGACGACGGGCTTACCGTACTTAAACAGCTCGTCGCGTATTTCCTCATCCGTCCGCGTGATTTCCTCCTGTCCGTCCAGGACAAATAGAATCACCTTCGCGTCCTCAAGCGCCGTCCGCACCTGCGCCTGCATCCTCCGGGTCACCTCGTCGATCGGGGCTTCCACAATCCCGCCCGTATCCACAATCGAAAACTTCCGTCCCTCCCACTCGGCCGTCCCATAATGGCGGTCGCGGGTGATCCCCTCTTCGCCGTGGACGATGGCCCGGTACTTCCCTGTGAGGCAGTTGTGCAGCGTCGACTTGCCGACATTGGGCCGGCCACAAATGGCCACAAGAGGTAATTTTTTCGTGCCGCCCATTACGCGGTCTCCTTCGGGAGAATCTGATCCCTACCGCTCCACAGATAATCGAGATACGAAACCACACAGAAAACAGCCATGGCCACCATGAGTGGCCTAGCGAAAGAAAACTGTAAGAGAACGACGCCTATCGTAAAGTTCTGCAAGACTGTATTCACCTTTCCAAAAAATCTAGCGCGTAGATAAACTCGACCCCGATAACGTTGGATGAGGTACGCGCCACCGGCAAGCACCCCGTCCCGCGCCAGCACGACCACGGGGACCCACATGGGCACGGGGTGCTCCAAGTACTGATCCGCTGCGAGAAACACAAAAGACACATTGACCAACAATTTGTCCGCGAAGGGATCCAACACCTGCCCGAGCTTCGTTCGTTGGTCGTAGCGCCGCGCGACATAACCGTCGAGCATATCCGAAAGCGCCGCTACCACAAACACGCCCAGCGCCGCGTAGCGCGGCCAATCGCGACCGGGCGCATCTTGCAGAATCAGACCGACGAATACTGGGATTAGAAGCAGCCGAAAGAAACTAATCTGATTGGCAAGAGTCACGGCGCTGCCTTGGATTCGTGCGGAACGGTTCTGCGTAGATGGCGGGCGGAGAACCTCTAACAACGGCTCCAGGCGCACGGCGCCGATGTTGGCCTTCGAGTCTAGTATATCGTTCGGGATGGAAGCCGGTCAAAGTGGGAGACGAAATCGGGCGCGTGGTGAAGCCCAACAGCCATCGGCTCGCAAGCCGGTGGGCCTTCGGGCGCTGTGTGCGGGATTGAAGGCTCACGTATCTGTCAAGACACCTGGTCTCCGTCAAACTGACAGGAATCCGTCACTCAAATGTATGCGGCTGGGCAGGCGACTTGGAGACAGGATCCTATTCCTAAATTGTTTAATTGCAATACTTACAAAGTTTAACCGAAGGTCAATAACGGCAATGAATCAACTTGGCATCGAACCTGCTATGTACCCATCGAATGACGCAGCAGATGGCCTGGTAGGCCTAGGAGGTAGCGACTATGGTAAAAGATTGGCTCAATACGATGGACGAAGTTGGACAGAGTCCCCTGACTCGTGCGGCACGCTCGGGACGCTCCGAAGTTACCACGATCATGCTGCTGCAGGAAGCCAACGACAGCCAGAAGAATTTCCGTACCTTGCCCGAACTTCACCGCGCGGCGTGCTGGGGATTCGATGACATCGTTCTTGACCTCATCGAAGAAGGCGCGGACACGGCGGAGATTGACGCGCAGGGTGAGACGGCCCTTCACAAAGCGGTGCGCATGGGCAACGTGGACGCTGCACGCGTTCTACTCGCCAACGACTCGATTATTGACGCAGCGGATTCGCTGGGCATGACGTCCCTGCACTGGGCCGCTCTCACGGGGAACGTGGAGATGGTCGAACTGTTGCTCACGCATTACGCGAACGTCGATGCCCGCGACTACTTCGCTGGCGGCGTCACGCCGTATGGAATCGCGAAGCTTCTGGGCTACGAAGAGATCGTGGGCCTTATGCAGAACCGCTACGCCATCTTTTAGGCCAGTCCGGAACGTTACGGCGTTTCGCCTATTCCAAGCAAATCCATAACGTGCGCGACCATCTCTTCTCTGAGCACCGTAACTTGGCCGGTCTTGCCCGCCTTTCTGTACTCATCCCGATCATCGATATCCTTGCGCAATTCTTTTCCGGCCCCCAGGTCTTTCACGGCCACTTCGCCGCGCGCGAGTTCATCTTCTCCGATAATCACCGCGACGGGTATGCCCTGCCGATCCGCGTGGGAAAGCTGGTCTCCCATGCGCATCTTGTTGTCAAAATACGCCTCGGCGCGCAATCCCGCAGCCCGCAATTCCGCCGCTATCTTCAAGGTCTCGCCTTTGGGAATTTTCTTACCCAATGTCACCACCAGCACTTGTACCGTAGTCTTTGACGGCGACACGGCGCCGAGATGGGTCAGCGCCGCCATCAAGCGGTCAAGCCCCACCGACATGCCTGTGCAGGGAATCGGTCGATTCAGAAACCGCTCGACCAACTGGTTGTACCGGCCGCCGCCCATCACCGAGCCGAACTGCGGCGCATCGGGAATAACCGTCTCGAATACCGGGCCGGTGTAGTAATCGAGGCCGCGCGCGAGGCTCGGATCAAAATGGGCATCCTCTTCGCGTACCGAGAGCGCCTCGAGCGCTTCGGCTAATTCCTCCATCTCCGACAACGCTTCCTTTGCTAATTCGGTTGGGGGCAAAATCTTGACGAGGCTCTCGATGACGCTGCGGCGGTTCGCGCCGGTGACGCCCACGAACGCGACGATCTTCTCGATGGTGTCGTCGTCGAGTTTTACGCCGGGGATGGGATCTCCCGAATCGTCGATTCGACCTGGACCCAGCTCAAGGCGAATGTTTTCCATCCCCACCTTTTGCAGTTTGTCGATGACCCGCAACACATGCT
>JAPYPO010000742.1 GCA_029937645.1 Candidatus Hydrogenedentota bacterium | reverse complement strand
GTCAACGGGGTGGCCAAGTCATGCATCATTCCAGAAACGACTCTGCCGACGGTCTCGAAGCGGTTCGCCTCAAGGGCTAATTCTTCGAGAACGCGACGGCGTTTTTCCTCGGAGAAGCGTTCGATGCCCCTGTGGGCCGATCGGAGCAAGGTATCGTTATCAAAGGGTTTTTCCATGTACGTCAGGGCTCCGTATTCCACCGCTTTCATGGCGCTCTCAAGCTGACCGTAGCCGGTGAGCATGATGACTTGCACGTCTGGGTTAATGGCCTTTGAGCGGCGTAAGAGATCGACGCCCGACAAATCGGGCATGCGTACGTCGGTGACGATGAGCTTGATGGGCTCTTGCACAAGAATCTGGAGCGCCTCTAGAACATGAGAGGCGACATGAACATGGAACTCCTCCTTGAGCAACATGCGCAAGGCTTGGCGAGGTCCGTTTTCATCGTCGACCACCAACACATGAGCCTGCGTGTCCTGCGTGGCCTTCGGGGCTACGGGCAACGCCAATTTCGGAATAGCCGTAAAAGATTGCGCCCTGGAGGGCTTGGGTGCTAGTGCAATAACCATGACTGAATTTCCCGTTTCCCCTTGTTTCGTGCCAGTGGATTGATGAAAGCAATCGCCATACCAAGAAAATTAATTCTTGTAACCCAAGTTAAAACATGAGTTTAAATCAAAAAAGCGAGATCGTGTTCCTGGTACAAAATTGAACGAAACGGCCTATATCTATGGGATCCTGAACAATAATGAACATTTCCGATGGGACCACCTAATTGCGGAAAAAATCGCCACACGAAAAAGTGCGCATACTTCTGTATGGGGGTGTATGGCAGGTTCTCCACGGGCGAGTTTCAGGATTCCCCATCGATGTGGTAAACTCTGTCTACTTGGCCGATTCAAGACACTGGCCGAGCGAACTAAATCACACCCTATACCATGCGAAAGAACCGGCATCGGAACATGAGAGCTATGGGCACATTGATAAATAATCGATTTACTGCGGCGGTAGCTGTACAAACGCCGTGTGCCCTCGCGTGTGGTTCCACTTATTCGAGTGTCCACGCCCGCACATGCCTCACCCGCATATGGCGACTCGGTATGCATCGAATTAAGCCTGCCGCTTCCCCTCGGATGGAGGTCTCGAACCGATGAGTTAGAGACTCCTCAATAAGCAAGACAAGCCGCAGGCGGAACTAGAAATCGCCTGCGGCTTTTTTTGTTCCTAACCCCAATCAACTTGTAGACCGGCAATGACGCCGTTAGATAACCACCGTCCGCAAAGCGGAT
The DNA here is from genome assembly GCA_029937645.1 of Candidatus Hydrogenedentota bacterium. Lineage (GTDB taxonomy): Bacteria > Hydrogenedentota > Hydrogenedentia > Hydrogenedentales > JAPYPO01. The sequence goes on along the minus strand of JAPYPO010000742.1, from coordinate 457 downwards.
CGAACCCGAACAGGAGCTAAGCATCATGAAAACAGTATTCGAAAAACTTACCCTCTCTACGCTTGTCTCCCACGCGGGATCTGTATGCAGCGACGTACCGGTAGACGCTTTTCGTTACCGCGATTCCATGGGCGCGCCGCTAGCGGCGCGAATGAACGCGGCCCCGCACAGACGGCGAGCGAGCCAAGCACAAATTTTTAACTCGACGAACGAAATTTTTAAGGAAGGAGGTGGCGGCAATGGCAGAATTCAACGCTGATTTTTGGGAAGTGCAGCCGGGCTCTCAGTATCTGGAGAGTCTGCCCGCGAACCGAGGGCTGTGGTTCGAAACGGACGAGGACAGCGAACGCCGTCACGCGTTCAAGGACTTCTTCCAAGAAGTCCGGCCCATGGTCGATTCGATAATTGATAGCAAGCTAACCCGGCGTCAGCAAGAAGTCGTCCAGCTCTATTAATT
>JAPYPO010000147.1:1138-8963 GCA_029937645.1 Candidatus Hydrogenedentota bacterium | reverse complement strand
GGTCGGTATCCGGGGATACTTCCTTTAGCAGAATTTTTGCGGACAGACCGCGCCCGCCAACGATGGTCCACTCCTCAGGGAGATCCTCAAAAGTAGATGTCAAATTGCTCATATCAATGCGCAAGATCTTCATATTCGTTCTCCTAGATTTTCCCGGACCCCACCGTGTGGGGCCAAACTCCCTGCCAAGTGAGCGCATCGCAACAGCGGCGCCCCGATATTGTGCCAGGATGGCAATAGTTTATGCGTGTTCAAGCGATACGCGCAGGATAGCAGAATTAAGCTAACTGATCACCCGTCCGCACCGCGCTGAATTAGCACTATAGCCTTTAGCAGGGTCAACTTCCAAGATTTTATTTTCTTCGGGTTGGGATTGCGGGGAGCCCTCCAAGGGAAACACGCGGCATCGCATAGCCGCTTTTCGGGCGAGCACTTCCGGGGACGGCAACCTTGAACCACGAATGGACACGAATTGTTAGAAAAATTCGTATGTATTGCTATCCATTCGTGCTTCGTTATGGTCTGAGTTTCTTTCGTAATCCCCCCTGATATGAGGTCAGCCTGCTAAGGAACCCGGTCAAAATAAAGTCGCCAACATTCCCCTTTGAAGGGCTCATGGGGGATGTTATCGGAGAAGGCCAGGTCGGAGGAAAGAAAAGTAGGGCCATTCGACCCCGATTTCTCGCCGGAATTTCCTGCGGTGCGGGTTCGGACACCCGAGGACAGTCTTCTGCGCAATGACGGACGCAATTTTTCCACAGTCTTGGAGTGCTCATAACCTATAGGGGAAATCTCAGGATGTTTGCGTAAGAGATTCATTGAAAGGCACTTAGAGATTATTGTATGGTGTTGCGGAGAGTCTGTCTGCCCGTAACACATAGGATTTTGAAAAAGTCATGAAGCGCGAAAACGCACTCCCGATGATACTTGTATTGTCCGCCATTCCGTCGCTCCTCACCCCAGCCCATTCAGCCGAAGCGCCTTCCGAGATAAGCGGAGAACTCATCGTCTTTCACGCGGGCAGTCTCGCGGTACCGTTCAAGGAGGTCGCCACGGCCTTCATGAAGGAGTACCCCAATGTGCGCGTCCTTCGTGAAGCAGCGGGAAGCCGTGCCTGTGCGCGGAAGATCTCCGACCTGAATCGGGATTGCGACGTATTCGGCTCGGCGGACTATACGGTCATCAATACGCTCTTGATTCCGGATCACACCGAGTGGAACATTCGATTCGCGGCGAATGAAATGGTGATTGCGTACACGGAAGACTCCCGGCGCGCCGACGAGATCAACGGCGACAACTGGCATCGTATCCTCCTGGAGAAAAACATCGCGTTTGGGCGCTCAGACCCCAACGCCGATCCCTGCGGGTACCGCACGGTGCTTACGTCAAAACTCGCGGCGATCCACTACGATGATCCCGGCCTGACCTCACGGCTCCTTGCGAAAGATCGGCGGCATATTCGTCCCAAGGAAACCGACCTGTTGGCCTTGTTGGAGGTGGGCGAAATTGACTATCTATTCATCTACCGATCGGTAGCGCGGCAACATGGACTGAAGTGGGTAGAGCTTCCGGACGAAATAAATCTCAAGAGCCATGAAATGACGGAGTTCTATGGAAAAGTTTCACTCGAATTATCCGGACAAACTCCCGGCTCGGTGATTACCAAAGTGGGCGCTCCGATGGTCTACGGGGTCACGATACCCAAAGGTGCGCGTAATCCGGAGGCGGCCTTGGCTTTCGTCGAGTTCCTGCTCAAACACGACAAGGGCATGGCGATCATGGAACGAAACGGCCAGCCTTCGCTGGTTCCCGCCCTTTCGAACACCTACGCCAACATCCCGGCCACCTTGAAGGGATTTGCGGCGAAGCCATGACGAGAACGTTCAGAACGAAGCCGAGGATCGAACCTCTTTACCTCTTCTTTACATTTCTTGGCGGGCTCGTGTTGTTGTTCATCATCGCGCCCTTGGCCAACATGGTCTTACACACCTCCCTCGGTGATGCGACCGAAACGGCCGTCGACCCCGAGGTACTCAGAAGCATCTGGCTCACGCTCTGGACGTCGATGGCGGCCACACTCCTCCTCGGCGTTATAGCCGTGCCCTTCGCGTACCTCTTGGCGCGAAAAAGATTCCCATTCAGACGGCTCGTGCTCGCCCTCGTTGATATCCCCATCGTGATTCCCCACTCCGCTGCGGGTATTGCCATCCTGGGTATCATCTCGCGTAACTCTCCAATCGGGAGCGCGGCGGAACGCCTCGGATTCCATTTCGTCGGCGGCGCGGCCGGAATCATGGTGGCCATGGCCTTCGTGAGCATCCCTTTTCTCATCAACGCCGCGCGCGACGGATTCGCCGCGGTCCCCGTACGCCTCGAAAAGGCCGCGCTGAGCCTGGGCGCTTCGCCGACCCGCGTCTTCTTCGCCGTCTCTGTACCCTTGGCCTGGCGGGCCATCCTCTCGGGTTTCATCCTGATGTGGGCCCGCGGCCTGAGCGAGTTTGGCGCGGTCATCGTCGTGGCGTATCATCCTATCGTCACCCCGGTTTTGATCTACGAGGAGTTTGGCGCCTACGGACTGAAATCGGCGCGGCCCATTGCGGTCGTGTTCATCGGCGTCTGCTTGGTCTTCTTTATCGTGATACGCCTTCTGGCACGAGAACCCAACGATGCTGTGCGTTAGGGATCTGGGAAAAGACCTGCGCGGGTTCGCCCTGCGCGATGTCTCCTTTGATGTCGAGGACGGCGACTACTTCGTCTTGCTCGGCCCCTCCGGGGTAGGTAAGACGGTCTTGCTCGAACTCATCGCGGGCCTGACCACCCCGGACCAAGGCAAAATTTTGTGGGACGGACGCGATATTACGTACGAGCGCATCCACCGCCGCCGCATGGGTTTGGTGTATCAAGATCAGGCCCTCTTTCCCCACATGACGGTCCAGCAGAATATCGCCTTCGGGCTTCGGCCTAAGAAGATGCGGCCGGCAGCGCTGCGTGCGCGGGTGGAAGAACTGGCAGCCGACGTAAGTATTGGCGGCCTACTGCATCGCTACCCCGGTACGCTGTCCGGCGGCGAGTCCCAACGCGTCGCCCTCGCGCGCACGTTGGCTACGGAGCCAGTATGCCTGTTGCTCGACGAGCCCCTTTCCTCCATGGATACGCAGTCTCGCTCAGACCTCCAGGCCCTCTTGCGTTCCCTCCATCGCAAGGGCCACACCGTCATCCATGTGACCCATGAGAACAAGGAGGCTATGGCCTTGGCTTCACGCGTTGCGATCATGGAGAACGGGACCATCACCCAGGTCGGAACGCCGGACGACGTGTTCCACCATCCCAAGTCGGAATTCGTGGCGCGGTTCGTCGGGATTAGAAACTCGCTGAAAGGAACGCTCGAGGCCTCGGAAAACGGGTCGCCCTCGAAATTCGTCTCGGGTGGCCTTACGTTCCAGGTAACCAGCGACGCGCCCACGGGCGCCGGTTTCCTCGCGTTCCGCAGCGAAGATGTCGTGGTCTCGGAATCGCGCTGCGATTCAGGAACGCAGAACTGCTTCCAAGGGACGATCGTCGATCTGGCGCCGGCGCGATTGGGCGCGGAGTTGACGATTGATATCGGCGTGACGGTCGTTGCGCTGGTCCGGTCGGGCGCGATGAAACATCTGCATTTTGAATGCGGCAAGACAGTTTGGGTAAGCCTCAACGCCACGGCGGCACGGTACATCGAGAAATGATTTCACAAAGCGAAGCGCACGACATTATGATGGCACGGGCCCGCGTCCTCGAATCGGAGGCGACGGGACTCGGCGATGCCTTTAACCGTGTCTTGGCGGAAGATGTGCGTTCCGATATGAATATGCCACCGTTCGTCAAGTCCGCGATGGATGGCTACGCGTGCCGTCGGGAGGACATCACCGAACACCTGCGCCTTATCGAGGTACTGAAGGCCGGCGAAGTGCCCCGGAAAACCGTCGGCCCCCGTGAATGCTCGAAAGTCATGACGGGCGGCATGTTGCCGGAAGGTGCCGATTGCGTGGTCATGGTCGAGAAAAGCGAGGAAGTAGACGAGAACACGATTCGTTTCACCACCGACACCACGCCCGACAACTTCTGCCTTAAGGGAGAGGACATTCAAGAGGGCGATGTGGTCCTGACCGCGGGCACGCTGCTGCGGCCTCAACATATTGCCATGCTGGCATCGGTGGGCTGCGTGAGGCCGGTAGTCGCGCGTCGGCCAAGGGTCGGCGTCATCGCCACTGGAGATGAACTTGTCGAGCCGAATGTGACACCGGACATCTCCCAGATCCGCACGAGCAACAGCCACCAACTCATGGCCCAAGTGCGCAACACCAACGCCATCCCCACCTATTACGGCATCGCCAGGGACACGGAGGCGTCTCTGGACGCGACGCTCAAGAAGGCGATGTCGGAGAGCGATATTGTGCTGCTGTCGGGCGGCGTTTCGATGGGCGATTTCGACCTCGTGCCCGGCATCATGAAGGCGAACGGGCTCGAAATTCTCTTTGACGAAATTGCCGTGCAACCGGGCAAACCCACTACCTTCGCCGTCTCGGAGGATATGTATTGCGTTGGGCTGCCCGGCAATCCGGTCGCAACCTTCACGCAATTCGAGCATCTGGTAAAACCGCTCATCCACCGACTGATGGGACACGACCATCGCCCGCTGAACCTGCGCCTGCCGATGGCGCGAAAACATACCCGAAGGCGCGCGGTACGTGAATCCTGGTTCCTCGCTAAGATCACAGCTGAGGGTGCCGTCCTGCCCTGCGAGTTTCACGGATCCGCCCACGTCAACGCGATGTGTGAGGCCGATGTGCTCGCGACCATGCCGGTGGGCGTGGCCTCGCTTGATGAAGGCGAACTGGTGACTGTTCGGACTCTGTAAGGCCCTGCTTTCCCAAAAAACGCCAACCCGATTATCTCACCGAGCTGATCTCCTAGCTACTTTTCGGCCAAGCGCATACATGTAGGACCGTCGCCCTCGGCGGTCGACGGGCATGCAAGGGCTGCAACCTTCGAAAGACCGCCGGGGGCGACGGTCCCCCACTCTCCCCATTCCCCGGTTGCTGCCCCTATATATCATGCCAGTGTGTTGCGTTGTGGCGCGGTTGAGGTTGGGAAACAATCCCTATTTACTTGACGGGAAACGTTTTGGATTTGGCTTGGAAATGACTGGATGTGCCTGTGGGTGTGGGTGTGGGTGTGGGTGTGGATAAATGTGGGCTGGATGGGCTGGGAAAATTCATAGAATTAGCAGGTAGTTGCTTCCGTTATCGCCGTGGGCTTCTGCTGGTATTTGCGCCCTTTATGCGTTCTCGCGCAGAGTGTGGGGACGAGAAGAATTTTGACAGGATAACAGGATAAGACAGGATTGGGTGTTCTGGCGGCTGAAGCTGAATCCTGTCATATCCTGTTATCCCGTCAAAAAAAGGAAACGCGAGGACACCTATTCCAAAGTATCCGAATCAAGAACTTTCTCAACCGATGGCGGTATTTCGGATCGTTGAGCGTCTTATGGTAGAAAGCTGAGAAGGAGTTCTACCTTGAGCCAACCCGCAAAATCGGACGCATTCTTCGTTGAGCAGGTCATGGAGGGCAAATCAGATGCCTTCTCCGTGCTTGCAGAACGCTATCTCCCCGTTGTGCGCGCCGTCGCGTTGGCGCAGACGCGGAACCCGGATGACGCGGATGATGTGGCCCAGGAAGCGCTGCTCAAAGCGTACACGTCCTTAGGAAAACTTCGCGATAAGAATCGATTTGGCGCGTGGTCGGCGACGATCGCGCGGAATCTGGCGGTATCGTTGCTCCGGCGACAACATCGCGACACAGCCTTCACGCGAAGCGAACGACCGGACTCGGTGCTCGAACCGGATGTTGTCCAGCGCGAACTCTACGCGCGTGTGCGTGGGTATATCGACGAGTTGCCTCCAATTCTTCGCGAGACCGTTTTGCTCCACTATTTCGCCGGTCTTAAATTGTGCGAAATTGCCATGGTGAACGGGATTTCACGGAACGCGGCGGAAAAGCGCCTGAGTCGGGCGCGCGCGGCGTTGGGCGACCGCATTCTTGATGAATTAATGCAGGAGGAGGAGACGGGGGATCGAAGGGGACAGGTACATAAACTCATGGGGCTGGTTGCGGCGGCTCCACCACCGTGGATAGCGCTGGGGGCAGGGAGTATTGGTACGCCATCGGCGTTGACGCTATTGGGAGGATTGGTTGTGACGAAAAAAATTATGCTGGGTGCCGTATTGTGCGTGGCCTTGGCGATGGCTCTGTGGGGCGGTCTGAACGCAGGTAAAGAGCAGGAAGTCGAACGTAACGATCTTACAAGTATCGCTTCCCAACCGCAGGACGCTGTACCACTCGGGAACGACGCGACGGAGTCGCCTCTCCCCGAAGCGGCGGATTCTCTTGGTAGTGACCAAACGGCGAGTACGGAATCCCGGCAGGGGAACGCGGGGCTGGCGGATGAACCGGTAGCTAAATCAACTCCAACAACCCCGGTCGGCGAGATTCATGGCTATGTCGTGGATGCGGAGACCGACGAGGGAATCGCGGGGGTGGTCGTCTGGGCGCAACGTGACGGGTCGGGCAAGGAAGGGCGTTTCGACGGCGAGCCTTCGGATGATACCGGTGCGTTTGTCATCGAAAACCTTGAGGCGGGGGCCTACTCCGTGCGGCGCAGAGATGCGGAGGGGTACCGTAGCGACGGCATGAAACCGGATGTCCAGCGGGCCACCGTGAACGCGGACGAAGCGCTGGAGGGCTTAGTCTTCAAATTAACGAAAGGTGTAACGGTCTCGGGCACGCTGGTAGACGGAGCCGGTGCGGGAGTCGCGAATGCCGGCATCCTCATCGGTGGCGGTACGCAAACTTTTTTCAACCGCAGAACGAAAACTGCTCTGGATGGCTCGTACGTTTTCACCGGGCTGACGCCAACCGGCGACACATGGCTTCACGCAACATCCGAGGGCTTGGCGCACCGAATGGAAGGCCCAGTAGTCATTCCGGATGAGGGTATCGAAGGGCTGACGCTGACCATGACACGGGAAGCAGTCGTGGCGGGTGTCCTGGTCGATGGCAAAGGCGTCCCTATACCGCGATATACGGTCTCGCTTGATCCAGATTTCTCGGCGCGCATGGGCGGGAACAAGGATATAACTGACGATGAGGGGAATTTTCGCATTGCTGCCGTCTTCGAGGGCCTCTTCGATATCATTGTAAATCCAACAGACAAGGGGTATATGCATCCGAACCGGCGCACCGTGGATTCCATCGCGGTCAGGGCCGGCGCTCGAATCGGAGGATTGCGTGTCACCTACGATGTGGCCATGGATTTGACCATATCAGGGCGCGTGACCGATACCTTTGGCGAGCCCGTGGCCGGGCAGCGAGTGGGAAATGCTCCTAGCGAAGGTCGCTCTGTATCGATGGGGGTTCCGACTGACGACGACGGCTATTACCAGATCGAAGGCCTCTCGGAGGGAGAATACGGCATTGACATAACCACGAGACGCAACAACTTCTATCATACATTCGTCCGACTGGATAGAGTGGCAGCCGGTACCGAGAATCTGGACTTCGTCATCACACGATTTACGACCGTTCAGGGCCATGTAGTTCAGCCGGATGGTCAGACACCGGTGAGTGATTTTGAAATAACTCGCGCAAGCGACGGCGCAAACGGATGGGCGACGGCAATGTCGCAATCGCGTTTCAACCAAGAGTTTCATGAGGCAGAGGGCCGTTTCGAACTGGACATGATCGGTCCGGGCTTGCTGTCGATCGTGGTTCGGGCGGAGGGGTATCAGGG
>JAPYPO010000147.1:0-1128 GCA_029937645.1 Candidatus Hydrogenedentota bacterium | reverse complement strand
GTATCAGGGGGCGTTGGAAACTGTCGAAGTAACCGAAGGAGAAGCTATTGAGGATCTCGTCATTCAGTTGGAACCAGGCGGCGCACTAATAGGCCGCGTTGTCGGTGAATCGGGTGAGGCCATTCCGGATGCGCTGATCTATTTGAACACGCTGCGGTATTATGATCGCTCCCCAGTCCAGCCCATCGCGCGTACAGAAAGCGACGGTACCTTCCAGATCGCATCTCTGATTCCGGGCGAGTTAGTCTTGGCGACCGTCCATCAAAACTATGCCTTTACAGTGCAGTCCATTTCCGTGCCTAGCTCTGATCGGATTCAAATTCTGCTCTCCCCGGGCGGTTATATCACGGGCACGGCGTGGCTGGACGGCGCGACCGCCCCGAGCGGTTGGGCATCCATCTTACGCGATGACGGGCATACAGACGGTCGTCTCAGAAGCCAACTCGGCAGCGGAGGATCTTTTGAACTTGGACCGGCTGCTTCCGGTGAGCATGTGCTGCAAGTCCGCGCCGGTCCACCAGGAATGCAAACTGTAGTGAAAAAAAGGACTGTATTCGTGGAGACTGGGAAGACGACAGTAGTGGATTTTGATTTTTCCTCGGGCACGTCGATAGTCCTCGGAGAGATTCACGCTGAAAACGATGAATGGGGATGGTGTCAGATTAAGCTTTTGCCTCTCGACGAAGACCTCGGTACGCTATACCACATCGGCGTTGAGGACGAGCGCTTTTTCCAGATAGAAAACGTCCTCCCTGGTCACTATCGAGTCGAAGCCCTAGCGACCAAACCCTCGACCGGAGATATTGACCAGCGCTACTTTGGAGAAGTGTTTGTGCCTGAGGAGGGAGAAGTCCGCCACGATGTCGTGTTGATTCTTGAGGATGCTGAGTAGATCGGTCGGAAAACGCCAGTGTCCATCGGCGGACTCCTTTTGCTCGTGTGTTTTACTCGCTAGGGGCAAGACGTGTTCGTTGCCCGTCCTGTCGGGCTTTGCCATCGAAACTCTCTTACTCTCTAGTCAGGCGATCTGAGATAGAGAATACGTTTCGTCGTTGTATTTTCCTGGAGGGGTAGACTAAACCGAGATTACCCATATGGACCCGTCGGCGACCGGAGCCAATGAGATTG
>JAPYPO010000146.1 GCA_029937645.1 Candidatus Hydrogenedentota bacterium | reverse complement strand
CTTCAATCTCATTGGCTCCGGTCGCCGACGGGTCCATATGGGTAATCTCGGCTTCCGCCAACTTGACGGAGGATCCCGGGCCCGGGCTGGGTCCTGGGGGCGGAAAGGTAACGCCCCAAGCTGAGTTGCACGGCGGCGGTGGGGCCTACCAAGGCCCAGGCGGCGCCGCTTTCGGCAGCTCCGCCCATCCGAACGGAGACACTTATGGCAATTCGCTCTTGCTCCCTTTGGTGGGTGGATCGGGCGGGGGCGGAGCCGGCCGGACCCAAGCCGTAGGCGGCGGCGGCGGTGGCGGCGCGATCCTCATCGCGGCGACGAGCGGGATTACCCTTACGGGGTCCATCGCCGCGAATGGCGCCCAAGGCATTAACCCATCCAATGCCGGCGCTGATGCGGGCGGCTCGGGAAGTGGAGGCGCCGTCCGCCTGGTAGCGCCGGTCGTCTCGGTAAGCGGGTCGATTTCCGCGGTCGGCGCAGGTTCACTTGAGGGGCAAAGCGGTTGGGGGCGTGAAGGCGGCCGGGGCCGCGTAAGAATCGAGGGCGACATCAGTGGCTTCAGCGGAACGATAACCGGGTCGCAGAGCACAAGCTCCGCGCCGGGCATCCTTATTCTGCCCGCGAATATCTTGCCGCTCTTGACTATTTCAAGTGTGGGTGGTCTTGCAGCCCCGGGGGCTCCATCGGGGGAATTGCTCAATCCGGATATCGTATTTGATCCCGCTGCGACGAACCCGATGGCGGTAGTCGTTGACGCGCAGAATCTCGATCCCGAGACCCTCGTCACTGTGGATGTCCGGCCCGAGCATGGCCCGATTGTAACGGCGTCCGGCGCATTGGTAGGCACAGTGGAGACAAGCAGCGTGACGATTTCCATGGACCTGCCTGCCGGAGCGGGCGTACTCTTCGCGCGCGCCGTAAATGGCGTGACGGCGAAAACGGTGACGGCCTCGACCTCGTTTTCCGAGACGGGCCTCGCGCCGAACGGCGAGCGCTTCGCGAAGGTGGAACTCATGGCTGCATTGGGCGGAACGCCGCAGGCAGTATACATAACGCCCTCCGGACGACGCTTCTTGGTGCCGGTAGGGAAGTAAGATTCAGCTTGGCAAGTATTCTTCTCGACCAGTATTTTTCTCAGGAATCGCAGACAACGAAGGAAGCCAGCACCGTTCAAATGTTCGCCTCAGTCTTGTCAATGCATTTGGAGCCTGTAAGCATGTCCTCCTCGAAGGGGACACGCGCGGGCTCTGCGCGAAACGCAGCCGGGTTCCTGTGTCTGCTTCTTGCGTTCGTTACTGCGTCATCTATGGCATGGGCCGTCCCATCGATATCGGGCGGCACCGCGAGCGCGGAACCGGGTGTTTCGGCCCATGTGATGTTTACCATTCAAGGGGGCTCTTCCAGCTACGGCGGGATGCATGTGATTCTTGAGTTGCCGGAAGGGGTCAACTTTGGCGGGGCCGCTGCGTTGGGTGGATTGAGTGGGTTTACGTTGGCCTCGAACCAATACGATCAAGATGGCCTGCGCCTCGTGGGGATTATCGCCCATGCGGATGCGGGCTCCTTCGGTTTGGACGGTGATCTTTTCGAGGTCGTGTTAATCGCCGAGATCGATGCGGCCCCGGGAACGCGAAGCGTGACGATTGCGGAGTCCTATCTTTCGGACGAATCCGGTGCTGCGCTGGTAGAACATTCCGTGTCCGACGCTTCGTTCATCGTGGAGCCGGTTGGAGGCTTACCGCTCATCAACGTCTCTCCTGGCGCCGTGGAATATGGAGACGTCACCGTCGGAAGCAGCGAAGCCGTTAGCATTCGGGTGACCAATAGCGGCAGCGGAATGCTCGTCGGTCAAGCCACGGCCACCGACCCTTTCTTCGTCTTGGCCGGCGACGCCTATAACCTGGCGGCGGGCGAAAGTCAGATTATTATTGTGCGTTTTGCGCCCTCCGCGGCAGGGGTCGTAAGCGATTTTGTCACGTTCTCCGATGGTGGGGACGCCGCGGTTTCTGTTACCGGCACCGGGTTCGACGCGATCGACCCCTTGATATTTGTCTCCCCTGCCTTCCACGATCTGAGCCATGTGCTGGTCGGGAGCCAGACCGAGGTCGATTTCTTGGTCATCAATAAGGGTGGGGGGACGCTTTTTGGCGTTGCGACCGTCGAGGCTCCCTTCGAGATAATTTCGGGTGGAACCTACGCCCTTGTCGCCGGACAACGGCTTATGACTCGCGTGCTATTTTCGCCCCAGACCGTCGCAGACTTTGACGTAGACGTTTCCTTCAGCGGCGACGTGGTTCTTACCAAGGCCTTACTCATGGGTAGCGCCGATTCGGGCATCGGTTCCCTTGCGGGTTTCCTGACCGACGCGGGATCCGGCGATGCGCTTTCTTGCGGGACCGTAGTCGTATTCGATGGCGAAGATTTCGAAGCCGTTGCTACAATTGATTTCGCGGGCCGTTTCGAAGCGAAAGGCATCCCTGTGGGCTCCTACGAGGTCGAGGTCTACGCGCCCGGATTCGCGACCACCGGCGGCAGTATCGAGATTCTCGACGGCGCGCAAACGGACGCCGATTTCGAGCTTGCGGAACAGGCCAGTGCCGGACTGCTTCGGGGGACCGTTCGCGACATGGATACCGAAACTCCGCTGGCCGGCGTACGCGTTGACATACTCCTCAGCGAAGCCATCGTCACCACGGCCTACACCTGTGCCGACGGTCGATACGAACTGGAACTGTCCGGACTAAAATCCGTCGCGGTCACCCTGCGTTTCAGCGCGGACGGTTTCGAAGAGAAGATCGTCGAGGTAAGTGTCGAACCCGATGTGGTCAACGAATTGGACGCATTCCTTATCGCAAAAGTCGCGCTGCCAGGTGCCATCGTTGGCGAAGTACTTGACGCCACGACGAACGTGGGAATTCGGGACGTTCGCGTCGTCGCCAAGCTCAAAGGATCCCGAACCGAGTACGCCGACTTCACCACGGCGGACGGACTCTTCTTCATCCCCGGCGTCGAGAGCGGAAACTACGAAGTAAGAGCCTCCGCGCCGGGCTTCGACCGGGCCGAGGAAGACGTCACCGTATTCGGAATCGACCCGCCGGCTCAAGTCACGATTCAGCTTGACACCGATTCTGGTGGTGGGACAGGCGGTTGCGCATCCAACGGTATCGGCGGGGTTTCGCCTTTCGCCCGAATGGGCGATGGCCTGATTCTACTGCTGCTCGTCGGGGCGTTCGCACGGCGAACCGCCAGATGCGTGACGAGAAGCGGTAGGGTATTGGTTCATAGTTGACCCGACTTAAATTGTCATTGTGAGTCGGAACCCGCATCGCGGGAAATTGGGATAAGGAAGCCGCCAAATGCGGACAAAATGGGAACCGCAATATCCCCCTTGATCCCCCTTCAAAAGGGGACTCGCATCCCTCGAACACCGCCTAAAGTCCCCCTTCGAAGGGGGATCAAGGGGGATGTTATCCGGGAAAGCCTAGTCGGTCGAAAAAGTTAGCACCGTCCCTATGCCGTCCCTTTTTGTGGCGACTCTGAGAATTAGGGATCCAGAGTTGAAGGTCCGAAAACAATCACCGATCAATTATTCCGAAAGGCTTGGCTGCGTTTGCGGCGGTACGGGAGGGTAGAGCGAATGGTACGCCGCGTAATTTCCGAGGACACGCATGACGTATTTCTTCGTTTCGGGAAAGGGGATCTTCTCGATAAATTCCGCCATATCGTCAGTCCCAAAGCGTCGACGCCACTTGTCGCAGTTTCCGGGCCCGCCGTTGTACGAGGCCAACGCGTACACGAGATTTCCTTCGGAACGCTCAACCATCCGCTGCAAATAGATGCTTCCGATATGAATGGAATTGCGCGGGTCGTTCATGTCCTCGGTATGGCTGCGGTCGATGGCGGGTTCGATTTTGCGCAGCCATCGCGCCGTCGCGGGCATGACTTGCATGACGCCGCGCGCGCCGGCCGAAGAGGTGAGCGCGGGCCGATAGGTACTTTCCTGGCGCGCAACGGCGAGCACGAGATACGGGTCGAGACCTGTACGGCGCGCCGCACTCATAACGGCTTGCCAATAAGGGCGCGGGTAGTCCAACCGGTAACGGTCGGGTGTGGGTAATCCGGAAGCCTCCCGCCCCCAGCCCAATTGGTTTGCGTATTGGATGGCTGTATAGGCAGTACCGGCGGCACTCATAGCCGCGAGATAGGGTCCGGCATCCGGCGCCGCTTCGAGCGCCTCCGCCAACCCCAAGGCCTCCCATTCAGCCTCCGCCATGCCTCGCACCCCGAAAAAGGCCAACCGCTGAAATCGCGCGTCGTCCGGAAAAGCTTCGGGATCGGCCGCATCAAGACTGGACTCTAGCGTCAGAGGCCTTACGAATGAGGTGATCCCGTCGGCGCGAAGATTTCGAGTAGCGATCTTCTCCGGTGCCAGGAGATAGGCGCGTTCCTGCGAACGGTGTGCGTAGTAATCCCCCACTCTCAACCGTCCCCCCAATTCAAAACGGGAAAACGCTTCCGCCTCGTCGTTGCTCCCAATCAAGAGACTCCCGGCCAAGTAGACTCCTTGCGGACTCAGGGCGCTCCGCGGAAAACGTGCTGCCAATTCGTCGAAGCCCGAAATCGCGCGCTCCACTTCGCCCACGTTCATGCGCAAGCGGCCGATTTGAAATTGCGCATCGTCGGCCCGGGCGTGCCTGGGATAACGCCTCGACAGATCCGCGTACCGGATGAAGGCGTTCGCCCGCTGCCCTTTTGACTCGAAGTGCTGAGCCATCTTCCACAGGGCGTCGCCAACTTCTTCCGCGTTTGAGTAATCCGCGCTCAGCCGCATCAGGGCTTCTTCCGCCTCGCCGGGCCGCCCTGCGCGAAGGGCTGACTCCGCAATGTCGAGGAGCGCCGCCGGCGCGGTGGGCGATGTGGGATAGTCCTGAAGTAATCTCTCCAAGACCTGTTGCCCAGCGGCCCGCTGCCCTTTTGCAATCAAGAGACGTCCGGACAACAGCGCGATTCGGTCGGCAACCGCGGCGTTGGATGAACCCCCGACGGCGATACCTAGGAGGATTTTTCCCGCTTCGCGATGCGCGCGCGATCGCAAGAAACCCGTTGCCGCGTCCAGGCGAATATCGACTACGCCGGACTTCCCCAATCGGCCTGCGGCATCGCGCCTCGTAGCGCGGTATAAAGTCGAATCGACGACGCCGCGGAAGAATTCGAAGGCGGCCGATGACGGGCGTGGCGTCTCGATAATATAATCTGCGGCCTTCCAGCGGTAGGGCTCCAACCACCACAACTGAGCATGGTTCCGCAAGATTGGCAGTAGGTACGGTGTGGCCCGCTCCAACTGCTTCTCGCGTGCGAGAAGTACGCCCAATTCATATTGCGCGAGCAAGGTCCAGGGTTCTGGATCGCTGGAGGTGATTACGTCCTCGAGCTCCACCAACCCGCCGGCCACATCGCCACCCATCGCCCGACAGACGGCGGCCCGCACGAGCGCGTATCCTTGGAGAGCCCCGCCTTGGGCAGCGGCGGATTGGTAGGCGGTACTGGCGTCGCCATAGCGGGCGAGATTTTCGGCTTGGCGGCCTTCGGCATAATCGGATTCGCCGGGAAGCGTGGCCACTGCGGCGATCAGAACAAAAGTTAAAGCGTTGATAATGCTATGACCCTTCTCTCATGCCATGATCGCTATTGTTAAGACCGACGCCGGGGACGCACAGCGCTCCAAATCTCGAAGCACTAGAAATTGATACGCCGGTTAACGCAGTTTGCGCAAGACGTTGCGTAACGCAACCTGATGGCGGACCGTCGCCCTGTCGCCCGCTATATTCTTATGTTCTCCAGGGTCATTTTTCAAGTCGTGGAACCGTACACCCTCATCCAGGGGCAGCGCCATCATCTTGTATTGAGGCGTCCTCGCCACGCGGATGCCGTTGGCATGGACACAGGTCGCCACATTTCGCAAAGACGCGTCGCTTCGGCGCAGCAACGGGAGGAGGCTTAGCCCTTGGACCGATTCGGGCACAGGGATATGCGCCGCCCTCAAGAGGGTTGGCAGCAGATCGGTAAGCTGGGCGGGCGATTTATCCACCTCGCCGCGCCGTTGGCCCGTAACGCCGGAGACAATCAGGGGGACCCGTATCAGCGCATCGTAGGGCCAAGCGCCTCGCGCCGATACCAGGCCATGCTGCCCCATATAGTCGCCGCGGTCCGCGCTGAACACCACGATATTATTCGAATGGCCCCGGCCCGTAAGCGTCGCCAGGATACGTCCGATTTGTGCGTCCATGTTCGTTATGGTGGCGTAGTAATTCGCGAGGATTCGCCCATAGGCGCGGCGGGTCATTTTCGAAAGGTCAAACTCGGCGCTCTCCGAAAGATCCTCGGGCGCGACCGGAAGCCGAAAATCGGCTGGCAGTCTGAGTTCGCTGGGCTTGTACAACGAGTCGAGCGCCCTCGGAGGGTCGTAGGGTGAGGCTGGCTTCGCGAAATTTACCCACAGGAAAAACGGAGGCTTCGCGGCCTGCACGTAGCGAACCGATTCGTTGCCAATCCAGGAGCTGGAGTAGTGCTCAAGATCCAGATTCGATGCGAGCGCCGAAAAATAATCCCTGTACTCCGGGGATGTATTTCCCAATCCTTCCTTCTTCCAGGTATCGACCTGATCTTCCAGCCCGAGGGATGTCAACCAGCGGTGATAATCGTCCTGCCCTCTCCCCTTTTCGTAGCGCTCGGCCAGGCGGACGTATTCGAATCCATACTTCGCATACATGGGCGTAAACTGAAATTCGCCGACGGAGGCCGTTGTGTAGCCATGGGCGCGGAGTACGGTCGGCAAGGTGGGGGTATCGACAGGGAGGCCTTGGCCGTCCGCGTGGAGGCCGTGGCCCGAAGGATACTGCCCCGTGAGAATGGTCGCTCGAGATGGAGCCGCGAGCGGGGCTTGGCAAATCGCCTGCGAAAAGTTCAGGCCATGACGCGCCAAGGCGTCCAGGTTCGGAGTCTTCACGTCTGGATTTCCGCTAAACCCCGCGCAGTCCCAACGGTGTTGGCTAGACGTGATTAGAATGATATTAGGCGTTCGCATGGGCCGCGCAAGTATAGAAAGGGTGACAAGAAGGGTCAATGTGGAGGTTGCAAAGCACAGCGTGGCCCAGGATAGCGGAATCTCCCGTACTCTAAATTGCAGATAGTCTCAGGCACCGTCTTGGAAGACAGAAGCCCCCTGGCGGTTCTGCCTGACACAACGTGGATCTGATTTCTTCGGTTCCATCGTGATGCGGCAGAATTGTCCAGCTGGAAACAGTTTTTGCCCGACAACATCGTCTGATCTGATCGGAAGTATACACGCTAAACCGTGTGCTATACAATAGTTATACGAAATCGCATTCCATGGCATAGCCATTGCTTGTCACGGGTGACCATTGGGAGTCGTATACCACCAAATGCTAATCGTTCCTGTTAATAATAATGCCCAGCAGCCCCATAATCCCGCACCGGAATCTACCAGAAATTCGATAGACTCACGGTTTGGCGGAACGCTTCGCCGGGCAATAAATGGAAAGACTTCCCACGCCGTTCGCCGTGGCGATACCCTCTCTGAAATCGTTGCGACCGCGTTACGCGCGGGAGGCCGGGCCGTATCAACGCAGAAGATCTACGAGAGCGTGGCGCAGGTTGCCGCGGCAAACGGAATCACGGATCCCAATCGCATATTTGTCGGGCAGCACATCGACCTGTCGGCATTGAACGCGCACCAGTCCGCGCAAGCGAATCCGAGACAGCCGGTCACGCCAAGCTCACGTATCGGACACGCAACAACTCCAGGACTGAGTTCGGCCATGCCGAGTGAGCGAGTGCCGCTTGCTACGCAGAACCATTCGCTCGAACGCCTTGTGGGTGGATCGTCACGCGTGTCTTCGGAATTCGGCGTACGCTCGGACCCCTTCACCGGGCACGAACGCCACCACCATGGTGTTGATTTGGCGGCGCGCCGGGGTTCGCCGATCTTCCCGCTGCTTCCTGGCGAGGTGGTCTCAAGCGGGTGGCGTAGCGGATACGGAAACACGGTGCTAATTCGCCATGACAACGGCGTCGAAACGTTTTATGCGCATAACGCGCGCAATCTCGTGAAGGCCGGCGACCGCGTATCTCACGACACGCCGCTAGGGCTCGTCGGCACGACGGGACGTTCGACGGGGAATCACCTGCACTTTGAGGTCCGCCGCGATGGAACGCGGGTTGACCCAGCGCTCTTCTTGGAAGGGCCGCGCGCCTCGTCCGAAAACTCGGGCGTATAGGAGGCTATTCGTTGCGCAATGCGTCGGCGTCGCCTTGCCGGAATCCTGTAAGAATGGCGAGGGTCATACACGACGCGCTCGCCAGCAATACGAGCAACGCAACGGGCACCTGGACGCCCAGATTAACGCTGGAGTCGGACGCCACCAGTGTGGGCAAAACCGCTACGGCGGCGGCTATCGCACCGACCCCCAATCCCGCTGCAAGCAGTACGCCGTACTCGGTAAACAAAACTTGATAGATGGCCTTCTTGCTAAAACCGAGCGCGCTCAGCATGGCCAATTCGCCGCGCCGTTCGAGAAGGTTCCGCAGCACGACCACGCCCATGCCCGCGCTGCCTACAGCCAAGCCGAGCCCTCCGAGCACAAGGAACATGGCCAGATAGGTCGTTTCAACCGTGTAGTACTCGAGAAGCCGGTCCACCGCAGGCACAGCATCGAGGCCGAATCGGTCGAAGACCTGGGCCAATCGCGCCGCGACAGCCTCCGCTTCCCCTTCGGGCGTATCCACGAGGAACATGCGATGGCCGTCCTCGGAGGGATAGAGGCGCGTGAAGGCTTCATCCGAAATGAGAATCGACCCTTGAAATACGGACAGGCGCATCGGCAACGCGCCGACCAACTTTACCTGAACCTCGTTTCCTCCCGTGTCGGTATACAGGAGTATATCGCCGCCTTCGGGGCCTGTT
>JAPYPO010000145.1 GCA_029937645.1 Candidatus Hydrogenedentota bacterium | reverse complement strand
CTCATTGGCTCCGGTCGCCGACGGGTCCATATGGGTAATCTCGGTTAAGATGATCTGTTTCGGGGATACGCAGCCGCGCACGCAAGAGGAGGTGGATTGGATAACGCACGATGTGGTGGAGGAACTAATCGGTTTCGACGCGGCCTTCGGAATTACACTGGGCGACGTCGTCTTTGACGACCTGTCCCTGCTCGAACCGCTGGAACGCACCATCGCCACGATCGGCGTGCCTTGGTACAACATCCACGGCAATCACGACACCAACACGGAGGCGATGGAAGACCGAGACTCAGACGAAACCTGGGAGCGCCTCTACGGCCCCTCCTATTATTCCTTTGACTACGGACAGGTCCACTTCGTCGCGATTGACAATATTGCATGGGAGCCCGGCGGTAAGTATCACGGCGAATTGGGCGAGCGGCAGTTGGACTTCCTGAGGAACGATCTGGCGCTGGTGCCCACCGAAAAGCTGGTCGTCCTCATGATGCACATTCCCCTCGTCAGTCAGGACGACCGCCTACAGGTCTACGATATCCTCAAGGACCGGCCGAACACCTTTACCGTCGGTGCCCATTGGCATCGGCAGGCCCATTACTTTGTTAGAAAAAAGGATGGCTGGGGCGGCGTGGGCCAGCTCCATCACCTCGTTCACGCGACGGTGTGTGGCAGTTGGTGGTCGGGCGCGAAAGACGAAAATGGCATCCCCCACGCTACGATGGCGGACGGCGCGCCGAACGGTTACTCGATCATCACCTTCGACAAGGCCGACTACAGCATCCGCTTCAAAGCCGCGCGGCGTCCGGCCAGCCATCAGATGAATATCTACACGCCCGAAGCCATCGCGTCCAGCGACGCCGCGAACGCGAAGGTGATCGTCAACGTATTCGCGGGATCGAGTCGGTCGACGGTGGAGATGCGCTTGGGCGAGACCGGCGCGTGGCAGCCCATGATGCGCACGACCATGAGAGATCCTTTTTTTGTACAGCTCAAGAAACGTGAAGCGCTCTTGCCAAAGGAACTGGGACGCACGCTGCCGAAGGCCTCCAAGACAACCCACATCTGGACCGCGATGCTTCCGGCGAACCCAGCGAAGGGACTGCACCTCATCCATGTGCGTACGACCGACATGTTCGGCCAGACCTATACGGACTACCGAAGCATACGCGTCGAATAACAGAGCAGCCCTCAGGTCTTGGCGGACAGATAGTTCCTGTCTCGGAAAGGGCTGATGGCACCAGAAAATGTGCCTATGCCGTCATCCTGAGGAAAGCGAAGAATCTCTTACCGAAAGCGACTCAACCGGATAAAGAGATTCGTCGCTTTGCTCAGAATGACCCTCCTAATTCTTATTCCGCGTTGAAAACCGCATTCCGCAACAGGAATGAATTAGAAGCTAGTCTACCCCATAGGTGCTTTTCAGACTATCAAGCTCCGCCCGAAGCGCTTCAATCGGCGCGGCATATTGGGGGTCACCGTATCGGCTCATCATCTCGTTGGGATCTTGTTCCAGATCGTAGAATTCCCATTCATCGACATCGTAGAAATGGATGAGTTTATACCGATCAGTGCGAACCCCTTCGTGACGCGCTACGCCGTGGCCGCCTTCTTCGTAGTAGTGGTAATAAATGGAATCGCGCCAATCGGGGGCCGACTCGCCGCGCAACAGACCGAGGGCGCTGCGGCCGTGCATGTCGTCGGGCGGAGTGAGACCGGCGACTTCAAGAAAGGTTGGCGCGAAATCGATGTTCTGCGTGATTTCAGAAACTTTGCTGCCTGCGGGAATGACGCCCGGCCACCGTGCGACGAAGGGCATGCGCAGGGACTCTTCATACATCCACCGCTTGTCGAAAAAACCGTGTTCACCAAGGTAAAAGCCCTGGTCGGAACTGTAGATGACGAGGGTATTTTCGGCAAGGCCAGCCCAGTCGAGGTAGTCCAAGATACGCCCGACGTTCTCGTCGACCGATGTGATGCAGCGCAGGTAGTTCTTGATGTAGCGTTGGTATTTCCAACGTACGAGATCCTCGCCTTCAAGATTCGCCTCGTAAAATGCTGCGTTCTTCGGTGCAAAGGCCATATACCATTGGCGCCTTTGCTCGGGGGAGAGTCTCGAATAGGTGTCCGTCTTTCGACTTTTGACATCATACGCGTTGTTCGGATTCGGGTGATCGAGCTGTAGGTCGCCCATGAGGCGCATGTGGCGGCCAATCATCATGGAATTCTTCCTGATGGAACTTGTACGGCCCTCGAAGTTGTCTAAGAGCGTCGCTGGCTCCGGGATTTGCTCACCGTCGTATTGGTTCAAATATTTGATATTGGGCATCCAGTTACGGTGCGGCGCTTTGAATTGGCACATGAGCAAGAAAGGCTTCTCGGAATCGCGTTCTTCTTGCATCCAGCGGATCGATAGGTCCGTAACGATGTCCGTGGTGTATCCGAAGATCCGATGGCGGCCCTCCGAAGAGATAAAGGTGGGATTGTAGTAAGAGCCTTGGCCGGTCGAGACATCCCAGTGGTCGAAACCTGTCGGCTCGGACGTGAGATGCCATTTCCCAATGACCGCCGTTTCGTATCCCCCCTGCTGGAGCAGTTTGGGAAACGTGCGTTGCGCGCCGTTGAACTCGTCGCCGTTTTTCTTGAACCCGTTGGCGTGGCTGTGCAGGCCCGTGAGTACGGTAGCTCGGCTGGGACCGCAAATAGAATTTCCGCACATATTGTTGAGCAGGATGGTGCCTTCGCGCGCGATGCGATCAATGTTCGGCGTCTGGTTAATGCGCGATCCATAGGCCCCGATAGCGTTGACCGCGTGGTCATCGCTGAAAATAAAAACGATATTCGGCCTGGAGCTCCCGGCAGCGGCCTCGAAGGCAATGAGGGTGAGCATGAGGCAAAGCGTGCCTCGAAACATACGAACTAGCTGACGATGATCTTGCACAGTGAACAATCTCCCCGATCTGAATTTGGCCCAAGAAACGCGTCGCGATCATTATACCCCTTCGGCGCGGACGAAAGTTTGAGCGTCGATCACAAGTGATTCCTTTGCCCCGGCCGTCCCTCTGCTATACTGCGCAGACTGTTCGCTATTCGATGCAAAGGCTCGGAGAGACACCACCGTGGGCTACTATTCGCTGGCCAGAAAAGTAGGGAATGCGGTTCGCTTGGCGGAAGTAGTTCATGTCCTCGCGAAACACGGCTTCGCCGATCTCTTAACGAAGATGGGCCTTCTCGAAGGCTCACCCGCCGCCATCCTGCGGACGCTACGCCTCATCAAAGCGCAGGAAGGCGAACCCATGACACAGCCCGCGCGTTTACGCGCCGCGCTGACGGAACTGGGGCCGACCTTCGTAAAGGTGGGCCAGATCCTGAGTACGCGCCCCGACCTGTTGGGGTTTGAATTGGCCAAGGCCCTTGAGGACTTGCAAGACAATGTCGCCACGGTTCCCTTCGACGCTATTCGACCGAGCATAGAGAAGTCCTTGGGCCAAACCCTCGACGAAGCCTTCGCCACCTTCGAGCCCGACCCCGTCGCAGCCGCTTCCTTGAGCCAGGTGTACCGGGCGACGTTGGAATCGGGGGAAACGGTCGCCGTCAAAGTGCAACGGCCGGGCGTCCGCGAAACGATCAACGCCGACATTCGCTTGTTGAAAACCATCGCCGAGTGGGTCGAGGATAATGTGCGAGATTTCGCATGGGCCGATCCGGTTTCGTTGGTAAATGAGTTTTCCAGGTCCATCCATCGGGAATTGGACTTTGCCGTCGAACGCCAAATTATCGATACCTTTCGTGAAAATTTCGCCAACGACGACGGCGTGTTCATTCCGCGCACCTACCCGGCTGTATCGTCGGACAAGGTACTCACCATGGACTTTGTGGATGGTGTGCGCATTGACGCGCTGGACCAGTACTCGGACCGATCGAGCGACCCGAAGGTTGTGGCGAAGCGCGGGTGCCGGGCCATATGCGTCCAGGTGACGGAACACCGCCTTTTTCACGCCGATCCTCATCCGGGCAATATCCTGCTGATGCGTAACGACCAGATCGCGTTCCTCGGTTTTGGGATGGTGGGGCGCCTCGACCGCGCCGATGTAGACGCTATGGCGGAAGCACTACAGGGGATTTTCACGCACAACGTGGAGCGCTGCGTGGAGGCCGTGTTGCTGTTCACCGCCGCAGGTGAGGCGGACGACCCTGCCTCGTTTGAGCGGGACATCAACGATTACATCACCTTCGAAGCGCAGGCGGTCCTCTCCGGCGGACTGGTCGCCAAGGCATTGGAAAGCATGATCGCCATCCTTCACCGCCACCGCCTCCAGCTTGCGCCGCGGATGAGCCTTCTGCTCAAGGCCCTGGCCACCATCGAATCTACGGGGCATCTGCTGGACCCGGACCTGGACATGGCTCCCATTTTAGATCCCTACGTCCGGCGCGTCATCGCCCAACGCTACGAGCCCCTTCACATGCTGCGCTAGGCCCGTCGGGATATGCTCAACACCCTGCGTATCGGCCGCGAACTACCCCAAGACGTGCACGACATCGTGAAAGCGCTAAGCAAAGGGCGATTCCGGGTACTGGTCAGTCACGACGAATTGGAGACCGCCGCCGGCCATATCGACCGGGCCAGCAATCGCCTCACGTTCGGCCTTATCACCGGCTCCCTGATTGTCGGGTCCAGCCTTCTCGTCACGGCGGGAGAGCGCGCCCAAATCATCGGTATCGTCGGCTACAGTATCGCGGGCCTATTGGGCCTGGGACTTCTTATCTCCATCATCCGATCGCGGAATTTCTAGACCCGGTTCTTCCAACGAACCCGCCGCTCGTTCCCGAATGAAATCGTCGATGCCGTGAATCGTAACAAGCAAAATATACGCCACGAAGATGATCACGGGGAGAAAGATGAGAATCGTGAGCCAAAGGGGCTTGCGCGCGCGCGGCTTTCCGGGTTCTTCTATGGGCTTGATGGTCATACCAATCTCTCCACCGTCCGGCTACGAAATCGAGATTTCGCAGCGAACGAATTTATTGTGCCAAATGTTTCAGGAACCATTGAACGCGCGCCGCGCTCGCCCGTGCTGCATCCTCGCCTTTAAATCCGTGGCCCGCCCCTTGAATGACGATGAGTTTCGAATCGACGCCTTCCTTCTTAAAAACAGCCAGAATGTCTTCGCTATCACTTAGCGGCACGGTTTCATCCTGGTCACCGTGAATAAGAAGCGTCGGTGGGTCGTCAGCACTCACAAACACGATGGGAGACACGTTCGTTGCAAGCGCGTTGTCGAATTGCAACGCTGGATAGCCGTGATCGAGCCCGGAGTTTTCTCGAAGATCCACCGGCGGGTAATAGGCGACCACCGCCGCGATCTTGCTCGCGCCGCGCTCGACCGGGTCATCGCTGCTTGAGTCGCCATCGTCGCCGGTGTTCCCGAGCATAAGCGAGAGGTGGCCGCCCGCGCTGCGTCCGTAGACCCCCAACCGTGACCGGTCGATACCGTAATCGGGGGCGTGCAGGGATATATAGCGCAACGCCCGCTTCACATCGGCGTAGGCTTCCGGCACCTTGAATCTCGGGCTGCTGCCGTGGCGGACTGAAAACACAGTAAATCCAGCGTCCAGCAGGTCGGTATGCTGTTCTATCGCCGATTCTGGCGGGCTCCATCGGGATCTCCAGCCACCGCTTACCATGAATAACACGCCGGCCCCGTTTGGTTTCTCAGGCCTAAGCACGTCAAATGTTAACGCCATCCCCGCCTTGTGGCCGTACACGACATCGGGAATGACCGAAACCTTTTCGGCCCAGGCACCGTCAACAAATACCAGGGCGGCGAGCAGAACCGCGCTCAAGTGAAACATGCGTATCATCGACATACCCTTCCCAAAAATCATTGAATGTCTACCGCTCAAGAAGAATCGGATTAGTACCGATATGGACAATACGGCATTATGGGAAAACCCCTAAATTTATGCAACTTGACAACGAATTCTCTTACAGGCGAGTATCCCTTCTAAGGTATCTGATCAGGGGTCAAAATGCTCATAAATGACCGTAAACAAACCATATGGGCACCGGTAAGGGATACGGTGGCGGACCTCGTGTCTGGAACGAAAAAGAGGCGATCGATTGCGCTTTCAGCGAATCAAGGATATACTAGTAAGAAGAGGGGTATTGGGTTCCTCACGCTATTTTTGAATGGGTAGGTATGAATATGAGAAAAGTGTCATTTTTAACCTTATTTGTATTTTTAACTGTCTCGTGGGCCAGCGCCCAAGTGGCTCCTGGCCAGTAAAAAGAACCGGGGAATCCAAAACTCGATAATCCGCTAAACGCTGTCGCCGGGGCCTTCGGCCAAAGTGGCGCGGCGGGCGCACCGGCGGTCGCGCGAGCACATGGACTCACGGCGCGAACTTCCGGGCGTATCGCGGTCATCCTTGAGCCCAACGGCGGGCTGGGAGCCGATTCGATTGATGTCAACGAGGTGGTACGGCGCGGCGGACAGGTCGACGCGGTATCGCGTTCGTTCATGCGTGTGCTTGTGCCTTATGGTTCGCTGCAAACGCTTGCTGGTCATCCCGACGTTAAGATAGCGCGTGTTCCGACACCGGCGGTTGAAAGTTCCGGTGGCTTGGGCTCGAACGTATCAGAAAGCGTTGTGCTTACCGGCGCGGGGAACGTGCAGAGCTCTGGAAACACCGGCGCGGGCGTAAAAGTCGCCGTGGTGGACCTTGGCTTTATCGGACTGGCTGGCGCGATTAGCCAGGGCGAACTGCCCGCCGGCACGATTGCCGTCGACTTCACCGGGACGGGTGTTGAGGCGGAGACGGTCCATGGTGTAGGTGTGGCAGAGCACGTTATGGACATGGCCCCTGGCGCGACCCTTTACTGCATCAAGGTTGGCGACGAAGTCGATCTTCAAAATGCCGCCGACTATTGCAGGGATAACGGGATTTCCGTTGCCAACCATTCAGTCGGTTGGGTCATCGCCAGTTACTACGATGGCACGGGGCCGATTAACAGCATCATCAACGAATCGCGCAACACCGACGGAGTTTTCTGGGCGGTGGCCGCGGGCAACGACGCGCAAAGTCATTGGCGCGGCGGCTGGAACGACGTTGACAGCGACGACATCCTTGAATTCACCGCATCCGACGAGACGCTTGGCCTCAGCACGATCAGCAGCGTGGGCTACATCTTCCTGAACTGGAATCAGTACGACAATTCAGTCACGGATCTTGATTTGCGTGTGATTGATCGGCGAGGCCGAACCATCGCCTCAAGCACGGGCCCACAGACTGGCTCTCAGGAACCAGCAGAAGCCCTCGCGTTCAATTACAACACTAGATTCGATCCATACAGCGTCATCGTCAACATTTTTTCTGGTCCGACCAGCGGCCTCGACATGACTATTTTCAGTTTCTATAACAATCTTGAAGACGCAGTCGCCGCGAACAGCATGATGGACCCGGCCAACGCCGATGGCGCATTCAGCGTGGCCGCGATAGACCAGGCCGATTGGGATGGCAGCGATTTGCCTGAGCCCTTCTCGAGCCAAGGCCCCACGAATGACGGTCGGCAAAAACCCGAGATTATCGCGCCGGACGGAACGACGAGTTTAACCTATGGCCCTCAAGGCGGATTCGGCACTTCGTTTAGTTCGCCGACGGTCGCTGGCGCCGCGGCGCTCCTGTTTAGCGAAGATTCCTCGCGCGACGCCGCAGCCGTTGAAGGGCTGCTGCGCGGCATGTCCGAAGATGCAGGCGTTGCCGGGTGGGACGGCATCTACGGACACGGCAAACTCCATCTCGATTCCAGCTTCTCGAACACGGTCCCGGTGGCGACTAATGACGGTACGTTCGATATCCCCGAGGATGACACCGGCGACTCATACGATGTCCTTACGAACGACAATGACGCTGACGGCGATACCCTGACGATCTCCGCCGTGACGGATCCGGCGAACGGCCAGGCCTTAATCACAGGCTCCAGTACCACGGTCGATTACATTCCCAACCCAGATTACTTTGGCCTCGACTCCTTTGAGTACACGGTCAGCGATGGCAAGGGCGGCAGTGATACGGCTACCGTTACGATAAATGTGATCGGCTCGAACGATCCACCCACCGCCGACGACCAATCGGTCAGCACCGAAGAGGACACGAGTGTCGCCATCACACTGACTGGCTCCGACCCGGATGGCGATGCCCTAACCTTTGCCGTGCTTGCCGGACCCACTGGCGGAACCCTCACTGGCACGTTGCCGAATCTCACGTACACGCCCAACTCTTTAACCGAGAGCGATAGCTTCACTTTCACGGTTGACGACGGCACGGTGACGGCCACGGGCACCGTGGACATTGCGGTCAATTCGGCTCCGGAGCCGTCCGACATAACGTTGGGCGTGGTATTGCAGACGCGTAGAAACGGCAGCGTGAATGCGAAGCTCACTTGGTCCGGCGCGAACACAGTCGATGTCCAGATCATCCGCGACGGCGTCGTCATCGCCACCAAGTCGAACAACGGTAAATACACCGACCGCAATGTGACCCCGGGCGAGCATACCTACCAGGTTTGCGAAGTCGGTGGTGGCGCCTGCTCACCCGTAGTCGTGGTCGGCAACTAACTCCAATCGCGAAACCGATACGGGCGGTCCTTCAAGGTGAAGGGCCGCTCGTTTTATTTGGGCCGTAGGTAAGAAATTTGACTGCCACGGACTCGAATCGCGGGGAAATGGAGTAAGCGAATCCGGTGGCGCCTTCAAACTTGTTGGTTCATTACGGAATCGCGGGATTTCTTGGACAGGCTTTCGTTCCAAGAACACATGAGAAATCCCCTAAACAGGGTCGCAATCGTCTAGAGCAATCACTCTCTTACTGTCATTGCGAGTCAGAACCCGCTTCGCAGAAAATTGGGATAAGGACAGAGGCGAGAACCGGGTGCCTAAGCGACCGCGGCAATCTCGACTACACCAGAATCTGCGGATCAATTGAAGTGATCATCG
>JAPYPO010000144.1 GCA_029937645.1 Candidatus Hydrogenedentota bacterium | reverse complement strand
AAACGATGTCTGCGGATCTAAAGATGACTTTTCTAAATGGGAAATCCGGGTTGAAGTCATGGCATCACTCCGAACGATAATGTCGATTGAGGGGCGAGGGTTTTGTAGCTGCGAATTTCTATTATAGCATTGAGCTTGAAGATTTCTGAATAGAACAGGTTTCTTGACTCAACGATCCCCCATTGGACGCGGCTACCGCCCAATGCAATAGAGATGTGTTTGCGAGCGCAGAAGAATTGCACCACCAGCGACCGCAGGCGACGCGGCGAAGCCACCTTGAGAATCCTTGCCCACGTCTCTGTCGGCAGCACCTGCGAACCACTCCTTTATTTCCTCGTCCGACATGCCCTTAGCGCGCATCTGCTCAAGGAGTTTCTCTTTATCTTCTTTACTCTTCGGCGGGTTCTTCTTCCCGGCCGCCCCTTTTCCTTTTCCAGCAGATACGCCCTTCTTTTCGGCAGTCGGCCCAAAACGATTCTCGGCGAGCAGTTGGAACTCCCGCGTCGCGGCGATCACCGATACCACTCCCTCCATACTGCTGAAGTAAATCTTGCCGTCGGCATACAACGGCGAGGCCCAATAGCTTCCTCCGGCCGGAAGCCGCTCTCTCCACACGCGCTCTCCACTCGTCGCGTCGACGCAGGTCACGAAGCCACCGCTATCGCTGACCATGAAAAACAGGCCGTCTACGACCAACGGGGATGGGTTCTCCGATGCTCTCCCGCGGGCATCCCACACCGTGTGCGTCTCCGTGACATCGCCGGTTCCATCGGGCCGTACCGCCAAGATGCGCTTGCTAACCCCCGTAGTCAGATAGACAAGGGCATTCTCGAAAACCGGGCGACATGCCACGTTCCAGCCCCAGCCTTCATGCATAACCCGCCAGTTTTCCTCACCCGTCTTGGGATTGTACGAGAAGGTGACTTCCGCTCCGGGGCTGATAAGTTGCTTCTCACCTTGATGCTCGATGATGGAGGGTGTCGCGTAAGACTTTCTGTTGTCGCCCGGCTTCTCCTTCTTGGTGCCTTCGATGTCCTCGTCGGACAGCCCTTCGGCCCGAAGCGTAGCGGCGAGATCCCGCGCTCCCTCGCGATTCTTCACCCACAAGACATCGCCCGTGTTCTTATCCAGAGAAGCCACAAACTGAACGTCGACCCCATCGAAGGTGAGGAAGAGAGAATCGCCGTCGATGATTGGCGAAGACCCGGGGCGTACCCGATGGTCGCAGTGTAATTCCCGGTTTTCCCAAAGCTTCTCCCCGCTCTTCGTGTCTAGGCAGGCCGTGCCGTAGCTCCCAAAATGAACATAGACGCGTCCCTCCTCGACAACCGGCGTCGGCGTTGCGTGGGTATTGAGGCCGAGCCAGTCCAACTGCGGCTCGGCCACGTCGAATACCTTGATGTCGTGAATGATTTCGCCACTCACCAGATCAACACAGACAGCGAACAGTTCCTTACCATCTTCCCGCGCCGTCGTCAACCAAACCTGGTCGCCCCAAACAACCGGAGACGACCAACCCTTATCATGAATTGCCGTTTTCCAGCGAACGTTCTGCGTGTTACTGAATTCAACGGGCAGACCCTTCGCAACACTCTTCCCGTCGCCGTTCGGACCCCGAAACTGGTTCCAGTGATTTTCATCCTGAGCGGAAGCGAGGGTCGCCATGGTGGCGAGACAGGTAGAAATCGTTAGCACAAAGAAAAGGCGCTTCATTGCGTTCACTCCTTTACCGAATTCGGAATCTTGAGAATACCTAATTTACCACGATCGATAGCGTTGCGAATCCGGCGCGGCGAGCAGATTGCCGCGTTGGCAAAACTTCCTCCTAGGAAACACCCGCCGGTTCCTCGGGTGGGTGCGGACTTACAAAAATCGCCACGGGAAAAGGCAAGGGGCTATAGCCCCTTGTCTTTAGTGTTGCTCACTCTATTTCCCGCGCGGCAGTCCTACACGCGCGATGCCAAGTCCTATCTATATCCAGTCGACATCCTGCATCGAAGCCGGTGAAAGCGGCTTGTACGTCGGGCACCAGGGAAGCGCGTCATCTTTCCAGGGGTGGGCTTTGAGCCACTCCTCATTCATCTCAACGCCCAGCCCGACGCCGGTCGGTATCGACAGGAAACCATCCTTCTGAGTGGGGAAATCTCCGATACACGCGTCCTGGAACCACGGCTTGATCCCGCCTTCCTGGATCATGAAGTTGGGTGTGCATACATCGAGGTGAAGCGATGCCATGGTGCAGATCGGCCCGTAGGGGTTGTGAGGCTGGAATCCAGTGTAATACGCCTCGGCCATCGCCGCGATCTTCTTCGTTTCCAGTATGCCTCCACAGTGAATGACATCCGGTTGGACCATGCTGATAATCTGCCGATGCAGCAACTCAGCAAACTCCCACTTGGTAAATAGCCGTTCACCGGTTGCAATGGGAATGCTGACGGAATGGGCAACCTTCTCCAGCGCGTCCAGGTTCTCAGGCGGCACCGGTTCTTCATAAGCGTAGGGCCGAAATTCCTCCATCGCATTTCCAATTCGGATGGCATCCGTCGGAGCCAGGCGCCCATGCGCTTCAATGATAAGCTCGACATCTTCCCCAACGGCCTCACGCACGGCCTTTAGCTTCGCGACCGCCAACCGTTCCGCCGCGATGGGAACGAATCGACCGCGGTGATTAAACGGATCCCCTTTCAAGGCGGTCAGGCCCTGTTCGGTAAAACTGAGAGCGCGCTCGACAGCTTCCTCCACGGAGTCGCCATCCCATCGGCCATAACACCAGATGCGATCCCGCATCTGGCCGCCGAGCATCTCGTAGATGGGAACACCCAACGCCTTGCCCTTGATATCCCACAGAGCCACCTCGATGCCGCTAATGGCCGGCATCTGAATGGGGCCGCTTCTCACATTCTGGAAGTGATGAAAGAGAGTCTGCCAATGCTCCTCGATCCGGAACGGATCCTTACCGATGAGCAGTTTGCCATACTCTTCGACCATGTTCGCCACGGTAAGCG
Source organism: Candidatus Hydrogenedentota bacterium (assembly GCA_029937645.1). Lineage (GTDB taxonomy): Bacteria > Hydrogenedentota > Hydrogenedentia > Hydrogenedentales > JAPYPO01. The sequence goes on along the minus strand of JAPYPO010000144.1, from coordinate 6,001 downwards.
GCCCGATGGTGGATTCGCCCCATCCCACCAGGCCCTCGTCCGTCTCGACCTTCACGTAGATGTAATTTCTGGCGTTCTGCGGCTCACCTCCAACGCTTGTTATTGCCTTTACTGACGTTATCTTCATGGTCTATCTCCAAATGCCTAAAACCAAGGTCTGGCTACCGCCGACCTCCGCTGCTTCGATTTACAATGAGGCATCTTTACCTTCATTGCCCTGGTCCCTAATTTCGCTCTCGTGTAAATATGAACGCCTGAGATTACTCATTTACCTGATGGCTGGTCAATAAAGGCTGGATACGCCGGGAACCCATCTTTATCAAGGAGTCTTATACGGGGGCGGGCGTTTCTCGTTTCCTCAAACGCATTGAAAAGGGAAGGGGGGCATCTTGCCCACCATTGAAGAGGCGCGCCCGTTCGCCCGCCCTCTCCAACACCTAAAATTCGCCGCAACTCGATCTGCGGCGTTGGGTTAGCAGATCGCGCCGTTCGCATGGATTCCCCTTTAGGGCTCCTTTGCGGCTATATCAGGTGGACTAACAGCCCGTGGCAGAAGTGGCGCGAGAACGAGCGTTTCGGTTGAAATCGAGGCACGAAACCGCAGGAAATGTGGTGCATTGTCAAGGTTTTGCAACGAAGAGTTCGACCGAAAAACCCGTTCGCAGTCCGCGTTCGACTTTTGCCACGGGCTGCTAGGTTGACTTTACCCCCAAATCTAAACGGCGGAGTAAAAGTGCAACGGCCATCGTCGCTATGATTGCGAGCAACGGCCAAACGGAGAGTGGCACATTTGGGAAGTCGTTGGGGTCGTAGGGGTCGGTGCCGAGGGCCCATTCGAGGCGGTCGGATACGCCGTCGCTGTCGGAGTCTAGGTCGAGGTAGTTGGGGATGCCGTCTTCGTCGGGATCGCCATCGCCTTCGGTGATGTCGGGGATGGTGTCGCCGTCGGTATCGGTGTCGTCGTCTGGGGCGAGAATGCTGAGAGACGTTACCGCGCTGTCGGGTGTTCCCTGGGAGTCGGTGGCGCGGATGCCGAAGCTGAAGTTGCCGCCGCCGTTCGCGGTGCCGGTGATTGCGCTGCCGCTGATGTCGAGTCCGGGCGGTAGTTCGCCGACGGTTAGCGACCAGGTGTACGGGGCCTGGCCGCCGCTGGCGGAAAGCGCCTCGTTGTAGGGTTCTCCGGCGAATGCGGCCGGCAGAGAAACGGTGTCGATCGCGACGGGCGGAAACGGGATGACGCCGACGACGGCGAAGATGCTGAAGTGGTCGGTCATCGCAGTGATGGTGTTGGATTGGGTGTTGACTTCGCTGCTCAACAACGCTTCGAATCGGTTCGTGCCGGGGTTGAGGTATTTCAACACGAGCAGCGATTCGAGCAGGTTGGTCCCGTCGAGCAGGCCATCGCTGTTCGCGTCAGGGTAATTCACGACGATGGTCGCGGGCACGTTAAGATCAGTCTGGCCGCTCAACAACACGATGTCGATGTAGAGATCGGTCTGCACTTCGTTGGCGGCGAGGTCGGGCGTGATGCCGAGTTTTGCCACTTCGGGAAACGTGATTCGCACGCTCGTATCGCCGTCGAGCGCCGCGCCGGGGATGTCCACAAACACACTCGATGCGGCGTTGGAGTCGAAGGAGATCGCGCGGTTGTTGGTAAACGTTACGACCGGCACCGTCTGCGTGTGGCTTCCGGCGACGACGGATTCGGTGAAGCCGGTGCTGCTCAATACTTGCACGGTAACGCTCGCCGAAGTTACGTCGCTGAGGCCCGCGATGGCGCTCGTGGCGATGGCGCGCAATTCGTAAAGCGACCCGTCGCCGTCGATGAGCGCGAGCGCGTCGGCATCCCAATGCGCGCGGTACGGGCGTGCGGTCAGCGTGCCAATGGTTGCGAAAGCGTTGCCCGTGCTCGCGCCGCCTTTGACTTGCAATTCGACGGACGCGACATCTGCGGCGCTGCCCGAGGTCAACGTAGCCTCGACGGTCAGCAGATTGCCGTTAACAATCGCGCCGCTCTCCGGGAAAGACACCGCCAACGTCACGCGGTTGTCAATCGTCGGGCTCGTGCCGCCGTCCACCTCCGCGCCGTCGTTCAAACCATCGCCATCCGTGTCCATGACGTTCGGATCCGTGCCCCACGTATTGTGCTCCGCGCCGTCGTCCAAATTGTCGAAGTCGGAGTCCGAATCCTGCGGGTTAGTGTTCAGCAAAAATTCCGTCAGGTTCGTTAGCGCATCACTGTCCGCATCGAGAGCCGCGTCGTCAACTGTGGGATCGAGGCCGTTGTCGGCTTCCCAACCATCCGACATCGTGTCACCGTCGCTGTCCAAGATGTGCGGACTCGTTCCCGCGGCAAGCTCCGCACCGTCGTTCAAACCGTCGCCGTCCGAGTCGGCGACGTTCGGGTCCGTGCGGTTTTGAAACTCTTCGAGATTCGTCAAGCCATCCGGTTCCTCATCCGCCGCCGCGACCGCAACCGTCGTCGAGCCAAAATGATCCAGTTCCCAACTGTTCGGGAGGCCGTCCCCATCCGAATCGCTCGGCGTCACGGCGGACCCCGTAAATTGCGGCGTCTGCGTCACGCTCATCAGGAAATCAAACTTATCGAAGATACCCCAACTCGCAAGCGTATACGCTTCGCCCGAAACCTGCGCCGCCGTCGTCAACAAAAACGAATCCGAATCCAGGCGCGTCACCCCACTGACACTCAACGCCGCCAGCGACGAATCCACAATCTCATAATGCGTCGGGTCCAGCGCGTCCGCGTTCGGCGCATCCTGATTAAACACCACCTCCACCGTCGTACTCGTCAACGCGACCGCGCTCAACAACTGCAACGGAACAAACGCCGACTCGACCGCAAAAACATCCGACAACGTCTCATTCCCCTCCGAATCCACCGCGCGAATCTGGATCGTGTTAGCACCGGAATCGAGTGGCCACACATTCCGATAAAAACTTTCCAGCGAGATGGACGGGAGAATGTCGAAAGCCTCGGCGTTGACGATAAGCTCGGCGGTCTTCAGCTCGGAGAGTTCATCAAAAATAATAGCCGTAATCCCCACTTCCGGTGCCCCGACAATCTGATTGGCGAGCGGCTCGATTAGAGTAACGAGGGGTGGGTCGAAGTCTTCGCGCCGCAGCGAGAAGTCCTGTTCCACGGGCGAGCCTTCGCGGATGCGGCCCGTGACAACCGCAGGGTCGTTCTGCGTCGCCGCGATGAGGATCTGCCCCGCTCTCTCAAAGAAGGGGCGATAATTAGCCGCCGTGCCCTGGAAATCGAAGTTCCCCTCGTCAATCAAGAACGCATAGTCGCCCGTCGGAAACAGTACCTGATTCTGCGTGAAGAGGTCGGTCGTATACGGCGGAAACGCCTGCACAAACGAGTCAATATCCGGCAGTCCCAAACCTAGCCCCGTCAGTTCATCCGACACGCGCCCGGCGAGGATGCCTTGCCCCGCCTTCGCGCCCGCAACCTTCGCGCCGTCAGCCACGATGACGACATTACTATCAATCGGACCGCCCAACGCCGCCGCCTGCGTCACCCGCGCCTGAACATCTGCCGAGCCAGTCTCGGTATTTACATACAAGCCACCCGAAGTGATCACCTCGCCATTCGTCACCGACCAACCACTGCCTCCGCCAAGCTCCGTCAAAAACTCCCCGACCTCCGCCGAACTATCGTCTGCAAAAGTCGCCACCGCTGTGAAGAACTGGGTTCCAAACGACGCAACCGCCGGTGCCGGATCCGGCGTGATATTCAAGGCAGTCACACCCTGCACCGTCGCCGGAAAAACATTGCCCTCGACCAACGCATGAATCGCCGGTAACGAGACTAAACCAAACTCATTCATCGTCGTTATCGAGAGCGTATTCACGGCCTCCTGCTTTAACGGCACATCAATCGAGAAGGCGGTCACGCCGTCGGCAAGTTGCAAGAAAACAGGATTGAGACCACCACCAATCGTTACGAACGCGCCCGCGTTTTCTACCGTACCTGCAATCGTAATCGAGTCTGCATTAATAAATCGCGGAAGCGGGTCTAACTGAGGGGCCGGCGGTGGAATTGCCACAATGGCCATCCCAGCGGTTCCAAGCGCCACATAAGCATAATTTGAAACGAAGAGAGCCTGTGAAGGTTCTATCGCAGCGTAGTCTGCCACGACTGTCGGAATTGCTGAGTCTGAGACATCGATGATTCGAAGGCTGGGTCCTCCTCCAGTGTTTACGATTGATACGAATGCCCTTGTATCGTCAATAACGACGTCAAACGCACTGCCGATGGAAGCTAGAAATCCGATTTCAGCTATGTTGTTCGGATTAGAAACATCGAACACTCGTAGCCCTTGGTTACTTTCGGTTACATAGGCAATATCGTCGAGCGTGACGACCGCTCCCCCGTTGTCAGTGGCAACTCGCGACGTATCTGTGATAAAGGGGATGCCAGGGTTCGAGACGTCAACTACCGTAAGAAGGGGTGTCGCATTATTTCCTGTTAAGTATCCAAATCCATTATCAACATGTACGTCGCTATAACTGCCAGCAAGAGATCCTACGAGCATGGGGCTGCTCGGGCTAGCAATGTCGAAGATGAAAAGTCCCGCGCTCGGAAAGTTTCCGAGGACAAATGCGTAGGTTCCGCTGAGTGTCAACCGTTGTGCACCTGACATAGCGACTGAAGCTGCTTCAACGATATTGACAGGATCACTCACGTCGTAAATCTTAAATCCGTCAAAGTCCAGAGCCGCGTAGGCGAAGTGGCCTAGTACCGAGACCCGCTGGTCGCCATTGTTGAGCAGATCATCCTGATTCGGCCCAGAGCCCAATTCAACCGGTTCCGTCGGCGTACCCACATCAATGACGCGAATTCCACCGGCCGTTCCTGTTAGGTAGGCATATCCCCCGCTGACGAATACATCACGGGTATCATCACCGGTCCATAAAGATCCCACATACGTCAAATTTGCGGGCTCAGAAATGTCTACTACCTGAAAGCCACCCGGTCCCGAAGCGAGATAGGCGTGATTTTCCGAAATTTGGATCCCGCCGCCGAGGTTGAATTGCCCAACCGTGCCGAACAGGGTCAGCGAGTCGAGAAAGATTTGATTTCCAGGATCAGAATTATCCAGAACTGAAAAAGACCCTTCCTGAAGCAAATATAGATGGTTGTTAGCAGCAACAAGGTCCCAGCTATCCGTCATTAGATTCACGAATGTCGGACTATCTGGATTGCTGATGTCTACAACTTCGCCTTGATCGATTTCTGCAACCAAGTAGGCATAGGAACCGTCCACAGATAAACCAGTATAATTACTTCCTTCGCGGACCGAAACGTATATGCCTCTCTCAATCGGCGAAGTTCTATCTCTCAAATCAAAGACACCCAAGCGTCCCGAAATCTGGGTCGATGTGTCTACGTAAGCCACATACAGAAATCCGTCCTTAAAGACGGGTTCAATGAAACCTCCAAACTGAAAGGTCACTGATCCAATTAATCGAAATTCCGTGGCGTCGGATATGTCGTAGACTGCTATATTTCCACCCGTACCGACCGCAGTGACGGGGTCTATGATTGTCCACCTGCTCGCCGACTCCGTAAGCGTTCGCAGATACTGTAGATCCGAAGGGTCACTTATATCGTAAAGTCGCGTCTCGGTCTGTGTTCTGACGAATAGAAGTGTGCCCGCCACATCCAAATCCGTGGGCGCTCCGCTGTCGAGGAAAACCGTATCGAGAACAACAGGATTCGTTGGCTGAGATATGTCAATCGCCTTTAGCCTTCGACCTTCGTTTACAAATGCTATCTGGCCCGCAATCTCTAATATATCGGCAGTTCCACCTATCTGACCGAGGAGCACAAGATCTTGAATTTGAGCAGATGCCGGGGTGGTAAGGAGAGAGGAAGCGACGAAAAGGGTTACGAAAACCTTAGCGTGGGCCCGCAGTATATAACCGAGATTACCCATATGGACCCGTCGGCGACCGGAGCCAATGAGATTGA
>JAPYPO010000143.1:5878-9051 GCA_029937645.1 Candidatus Hydrogenedentota bacterium | reverse complement strand
GTGGTTCCGTTACCGTTCATATCGGCCCAGCGGATGCTCAGACCCGTGCCACGGGAGGGGGGCAGTCCGGTAATCTCTCGGCGTGGTTCGAAGGAGTCATCGCCTTTGTTCAACCAGAACCAAAGCCGGCCCGCGCCTGCGTTTTCGATGACTAGATCGTCCAGGCCATCGGCGTTGAGGTCTTCGAAGCTCGCCTTATTCATCTCCTCGACGGAGAGGGTGTAGTCGGGAAGCGGCACGAAGCGGCGGGCGGCGAAATTCCCATAGCCCAACCCGGGGGAAAAATCTATGCCCGCTGGACGAAGCTGTGCGATGTCGCTCAGGCCATCGCCGTTTAGGTCGATAACGTTTACCCCTTGGTCGGACAGGCGGAAGCCGGTGGCGGGCGCGTAGGTAAAGGGCGTCGAGTATTCCCGTCCCTCGATGTTGAACCAAATACGATAGTACGTCAGGGCTCCGCTATCGATACTTTGGATGATGTCCATGCGCCTATCGCCGTTGAAGTCACCGGAGAGGGCGTTTTCTGCCTCGAAAGGAAAGGCCGGGGCGCTCCGGGTTGTGTCGGGGTTCATCAATTGCCGCGGCCCCCAACTCAGACCCTCGATCTGGGGCTGCGCGGCGAAGAAGTAGACGTCGGTCCCTGCCTTGTAAACGAGATCGGCCAGGCCGTCGGCATTCATATCGGCCAATTGGCTAACGGTTGAACCGGAATCTTGCAAGCTTACGCCGACCGCTTGGGGATCGCCGCCGATGATCAATTCGGGACCCCAATCGATGGCCGACCCTTCCGATGCTGCTATTTCTCCCCGATTGAGATAACCCAGGTGGGGTCCGCCCAGGGGATCGGTGCGCAGCAGGTCAGGCAGGCCGTCGCCATTGAGATCAGACAGATCGACCCAGTCTTTGTTCATAAGATGGACCGGCGAGTTGGTGGTGCCAATGACGTCGTCCGCGACGGAGATGCTCTCGGTGAATGTACAGGCCGTGTAGGTCATGCGCAGCGGCGGCAGTGTGCTGGAACCGTCCGCGCCGACGGTGGTGAAGGTGGTCAGCAACGACGCGAAGGGGTCGGCTTCGTAGGTCAGCCGGTAGGCGGTATTCAAGAAGTCCGGGATATTGTCGCCGTTGAAATCGCCTTCGAGATGGCCTTCCATGAACGACGGCCCTTGGGTCGCCACGTTGATCGTCTTGAGCCTCTTACCCGTCCGGACGAGAAAGCCCGACTCCGCCACTTCGAACCAATCGGGGCGATCTTCGTACTCGAAAGCTACGAAATGAGAGTGGGTCCAGGGACTAAAGCCTTTCCCCCACTCTATCTTGGCGAGGTACTTCTGGTTGAGGTTGTTCTCACCGGGGAACGCGGCATAGGAATAGAGGATGAGGCTGCGGGTATCAGTCTCGCGTTCGAGGAGCCATTTGAACACACGGCCCTGATCATCCACGAGGCGGGCCTCGGGCGTCACGCCGAATTCGAGGAGCGTTCCGTCGGGAAGGAGCCCCTCCCAATAATCGCCGACGCGCCGGTAGCGGACGAACTCGCCTTCTGTCCGTGCGAAATAGAAACCATCCGCCTGGCGGACCAACAGGTCAGCGGTATCGCTCACAAACTCGTCCAGCTCGTCAAGTTCATCGATCTCGCCGTCGCCGTCGTCGTCCAGGCCATTGGCTTCGTCCACGTAGCGGGGCAAGCCAAGCGCGGTATCTCGCTGGACGAAGGGCAGGTCGATATCCCAGCCATAGCCGAGAGGGCCGTTCCCGTTGCCGCCGTTATAGGAGAGGCCCAGACTCGGCTCAATCCCGGCGGTCGCTGGCGGTACATTCAGCGCGATGGAATAGCCTGCGACACCGGTGCTCAGATCGGGTTCGAAGAGATCGCCAAGCCCTTGGATGGATCCGGGCCCCGTGGGCAGGGAAACAGCGCTCGGGCGTACCCCACTCTTGTCCACGCTTTGGGCCACACTTGGCGCGGCGAGCGTGAGCACACAGAGGGCAAGCGCAGGCATCCGCCCGAGGGCAATACCATGCATCCGCCCGAGGGCGCGTCCCGTAAGGTTCAGGCTATGGTGATACTTAATCAATCGTCATTACTCTTCGATCGTTACTGCCACGATTTTTTCGACCTCGCCGTTGGATTTCTTCAGCCGTGGATAAGCGTAGGTTTCAAAGAAAAGCCGGATGTCGGTCACACCGTTTCCATTGCGCTCGCCGCCGACCAATTGGCCGTTGATAAAGCGGTTAAGGCCTTCGTTCCGGTCGCTGTGCAGGGTGCTGGCTGGAATGATAAGCATCCAGCGCGTATTCCAGACCGAACGGCCAATGAGCCGGCTGTCGCGGTGCATTTCGTCGACGCTGAACTGACCGCTGTCGTGGAATGCCCGGAAGCGCCCGTGCCGGCGGATGGTCGCAAAACTGCCATCCATGCCATCGACCGTGGAAATCCAGAAAGGATCATCCAACTCATCTTGAGCAATCGGGAAGGGGGTAGGCAATAGCTGATCGAGTACGCGGAACCGGCGCTCTCTTCCGCTAAACCCAGTGGGCGACCGCATGATGTCTATCCCAACGGGGAGCAGGTAAATTCGGGGCGTGTTCGACAATCCAAGGAAGTCGTAGTTGCTGAACCAGATGCCGACCGAGCGGATCTTTGTGGCGAATTGGGTCGAGTCGTAAGAACTGTCGAGACCGCCCATTTCTTTTCCGAAGAAGTTGAGTCCCTCGGTGACTTCGCTGCTGAAGGAAATTACGATTCCGGGCTCGACCGCGCCCCAACCATCGGGTGGCACAGCGAGGCGCCCGAACTCAGGCAGATCCCACAGGTTCGAGACAATACCTGCGCCCAACGCGACGCTATAATCCTGGCTGAGGGCGTCGCGCCACCGCTGATCGCCATCGGGACCCGGAAGGACGCGGAACAACTCGTTTCGGAGGCTGAACCGGTTGGTCTCTTGCTGCGGATTGTTGAATCCCAGTTGCCCGATTTGGACTTGGAAGTTTCGCTGCATTTGCGCCAACACATCGGCCAGCCCTTGGCCGGTCTGCGGCAAGCCATCAGTCACGGTTCCGATGAGGCGTTTACGAACGATATCCGTGAGGAACTGTTCGCCCGCCTTCGGATCGCTGGAGAGCAGGGTCGTCTCATAGTCGTAAGCCTTCGCGGCAAGATACACGTAGCG